>DASWSY010000185.1:0-10295 GCA_036402415.1 Rhizobacter sp.
GAGCTCGTGTTCCAGAACGTGGAGGTGCCGGCCGAGAACGTGCTGGGCGCGCTCAACGGCGGCGCCAAGGTGCTGATGAGCGGCCTCGACTACGAGCGTGCCGTGCTGGCCGCCGGGCCCATCGGCATCATGCAGGCGGTGATGGACAACGTGCTGCCCTACATCCACGACCGCAAGCAGTTCGGCCAGAGCATCGGCGAGTTCCAGCTCATCCAGGGCAAGGTGGCCGACATGTACACCGTGCTGCAGGCGGCGCGGGCCTATTGCTACACGGTCGGCAAGAACCTCGACGCGCTGGGCACGCAGCACGTGCGCCAGGTGCGCAAGGACTGCGCGAGCGTGATCCTCTGGTGCGCCGAGAAGGCCACCTGGATGGCCGGCGAGGGCATCCAGGTCTTCGGCGGCAACGGCTACATCAACGACTATCCTCTCGGTCGCCTCTGGCGCGATGCGAAGCTCTACGAGATCGGCGCCGGCACCAGCGAGATCCGTCGCATGCTCATCGGGCGCGAGCTCTTCGCCGAGACCATGTGATTCCCTCCCAGGCTCTGCTCCAATTGCCACCATGACCACCGAACTCCAAGAGCTGCTCGACAGCAACCGCCTCTGGGCCCAGCGCACCGAGAACAAGAGCCCCGGCTTCTTCACCGGCCTGCTCGCGCAACAGGCCCCTCAGTACATGTGGATCGGCTGCGCCGACAGCCGCGTGCCGGCCAACGACCTGGTCGGCCTCCTGCCGGGCGAGCTCTTCGTGCACCGCAACGTGGCCAACGTGGTGGTGCACTCCGACCTCAACTGCCTGTCGACCATGCAGTTCGCCACCGACATGCTCAAGGTCAAGCACATCATCGTCGTGGGCCATTCCGGCTGCGGCGGCGTGGCCGCGGCGCTGTACGACCGGCGCGTGGGCCTGGCCGACAACTGGATCCGCCACGTGCAGGACGTGCGCAACCGCCACCAGGCGTGGCTCGCCACCGTCGACGAATCGCAGCGCGTGAACGCCCTGTGCGAACTCAACGTGATCGAGCAGGCGCTGAACGCCTGCCAGACCACCGTGGTGCAGGACGCCTGGGCGCGTGGGCAGGACCTCACCGTGCACGGCTGGTTCTACGGCCTGCACAACGGCCTGCTGCAGGACCTGCGCATGACGGTCAACAGCGCCGATCGCCTGATGCTCGCCTACGAGAACGCCATCGCCGCGGTGCAGGTGCGGTACGCCGAATCCAAGGGCACGCCGTGAGCAAGCGCATGGCGGTCTTCCCGCAGGAGCTCAACGACCTGCGCGCCTTCGACATCGCCAACGCGATGCTCGACGGCTTCGACCGCCACTACTCGCTCTTCCGCGAGACGAGCGCCCAGGCCAAGAAGCGCTTCGAGGCCGCCGACTGGCACGGCCAGCAGCGTGCGCAGCGCGAGCGCATCGAGTTCTACGACATGCGCGTGGACGAAAGCGCCGAGCGCCTGCAGACCGAGTTCAAGGCGAGCACGCTGTCGATGAACGTGTGGCAGCAGGTCAAGCTGCACTACATCGGCCTGCTCACCAACCACCACCAGCCCGAGCTGGCCGAGACCTTCTTCAATTCGGTCACGACCAAGATCCTGCACCGCAGCTACTTCCACAACGACTTCATCTTCCTGCGCCCGGCCGTCAGCACCGAGTACATCGAGAACGAAGAGCCCACCTTCCAGCCCACCTACCGCGCCTACTACCCCACCAAGGAGACCATGCGCGACACCTGGCTGCGCGTGGTCAACAACTTCCAGCTCGCGCGCGAGTTCGAAGACCTCGGCCGCGACGTCGACCACGTGCTCAACGCGGTGTCGCGCGAGATGGGCGATTTCCGGCCGCGCGCCAACTTCCAGCTCCAGGTGCTGAGTTCGCTCTTCTTTCGCAACAAGGGCGCCTACATCGTCGGCAAGATCATCAACGGCTTCTCCGAGACGCCGTTCGCGCTCGCCATCCTGCATTCGCCGGCCTCGGGCCTCTTGGTGATCGACACCATGCTCTTCGGCGAAGATGAACTGCAGATGCTCTTCAGCTTCGCGCGGGCCTACTTCCTCGTCGACATGGAGATCCCCTCGGCCTACGTGCAGTTCCTGCGCTCGCTGATGCCGAGGAAGCCCAGATCCGAGATCTACAACGCCCTCGGCCTGCACAAGCAGGGCAAGAACCTCTTCTACCGCGACTTCCTCGCGCACCTTCGGCATTCGTCCGACCAGTTCCGCATCGCGCCCGGCATCAAGGGCATGGTGATGCTGGTGTTCGACCTGCCCTCGTATCCCTACGTCTTCAAGGTCATCAAGGACTTCTTCCCGCCGCCCAAGGAGACCACGCGCGAGCTGATCATGAGCAAGTACCTGCTCGTGAAGACGCACGACCGCGTGGGCCGCATGGCCGACACGCTGGAGTACAGCAACGTCGCCTTCCCCCGCTCTCGCTTCGACGACGAGCTGATCGCCGAGCTGAAGCACTTCTGCCCGAGCCTCCTGGAAGAAGACGGCGACGACCTCGTCATCCGCCACGTCTACATCGAGCGGCGCATGATCCCGCTCAACATCTACCTGCAGGAAGCCGAGCCCTCGCGCATGGCGCATGCGGTGGTGGAGTACGGCAACGCCATCAAGGACCTGGTCGCGGCCAACATCTTCCCCGGCGACATGCTGTGGAAGAACTTCGGCGTGACGCGCAACGGCAAGGTCGTCTTCTACGACTACGACGAGATCGAGTACCTGACCGACTGCAACTTCCGCAAGGTGCCCACGCCGCGCAACGAGGAAGAGGAGATGTCGGGCGAGGTCTGGTACAGCGTGGGCAAGCACGACGTCTTCCCCGAGACCTTCGGCCCCTTCCTGCTCGGCAACCCGGCGGTGCGCGAGGTCTTCATGCAGCACCACGCCGACCTGCTCGACGCGGCGTTCTGGCAGGGCCACAAGGACCGCATCCTCGCGGGCCACGTGCACGACGTGTTTCCCTACGACCCGGCCAAGCGCTTCAAGAACCAGCGCCGCCTGCGCGACGGCGCGCCGCCCGACGGGCGCGAGCGGCGCCGCTCCGAGCTGCAGCCCGAGAACCCCTCGGCGCTGGACAACAGCCTGGCCTGAGACCCGAGGCACACGGCCATGAGCGTCGGTGAATTCTTCGAACTCGCGAGCTACGTGGTCACCGTGGTGGGCCTGCCGTTTGCCATCGGCGTGTTCTTCTTCGAGCAGCGCCGCGAGCGCGAGAACGAAGAGGAAGAGGGCTACCAGCTGCTCTCCGACGCGTACAACGACTTCCTCAAGATCGTGCTGGCCAATTCCGACCTGCACCTGCGCACCACCAGCGCGCTGGACAACCCCACGCCCGAGCAGAACGAGCGCATGCTCGTGATCTTCGACATGCTGATCTCGCTCTTCGAGCGCGCCTACCTGGTGGCGTGGAAGGACGACATGTCGCACACCGAGCAGCGCCGCTGGAACTCGTGGGACGACTACATGCGCGAGTGGTGTCGCCGCGACGATTTCTTCAACGCCCTGCCGCTCCTGCTGCGCGGCGAAGACCCGGGTTTCCAGGCCTACATCAAGCGTGTCGCGCAGGAAGAGCGCGGCGCGGTCATCCTTACCTGAAGGAGCAGTTCCATGAGCAACGAATCCATCGTCATCGTCTCCGCCGCCCGCACGCCCATCGGCGGCATGCTGGGTGATTTCTCGGGCCTGGCCGCGCACGAGCTCGGCGCGGTCGCCATCAGGGCCGCGGTCGAACGCGCCGGCATCCCCGGCGACGCCGTCAACGAGGTGCTGATGGGCAACTGCCTGATGGCCGGCCAGGGCCAGGCGCCGGCGCGCCAGGCCGCGCTCGGCGCCGGGCTGCCGCAGTCGGCCGGCGCGGTCACGCTCTCGAAGATGTGCGGCTCGGGCATGCGCGCGATGATGTTCGCGCACGACATGCTGAGGGCCGGCAGCGCCGACGTGATGGTCGCCGGTGGCATGGAGAGCATGACCAACGCACCGCACCTGATGTTCGCGCGCAAAGGCGTGCGCTATGGCGCGGCGCAGATGTTCGACCACATGGCGATGGACGGCCTGGAAGACGCCTACGAGCGGGGCCGCGCGATGGGGGTCTTCGCCGAGGAGTGCGTGGCCAAGTACCAGTTCAGCCGCGAGGCGCAGGACGCGTTCGCCATCGCCTCCACCCAGCGCAGCAAGGCCGCCAACGAAGACGGCAGCTTCGACTGGGAGATCGCGCCGGTCGTGCTCAAGGGCAAGGCCGGCGACACCGTGGTGAAGCACGACGAGCAGCCCTTCAAGGCGAAGCTCGACAAGATCCCGGGCCTCAAGCCCGCGTTCAAGAAGGACGGCACCATCACCGCCGCCAACGCGTCGAGCATCTCCGACGGCGCGGCGGCGCTGGTGCTGATGCGCGAATCGACCGCGAAGCAGATGAAGCTCGCGCCGGTGGCCCGCATCGTCGGCCACACCGTGCACGCCCAGGCGCCGGCCTGGTTCAGCACCGCGCCGGTGGGCGCGATCGACAAGCTGCTCAAGAAGAACGGCTGGGCGGTGAAGGACGTCGACCTGTGGGAGGTCAACGAAGCCTTCGCGGCCGTGACGATGGCGGCGATGCACGAGTTCAAGCTGCCGCACGAGATCGTCAACGTGCACGGCGGCGCCTGCGCGCTCGGCCACCCGATCGGCGCGAGCGGGGCGCGCATCGTGGTCACGCTGCTCGGCGCCTTGCGCAAGCTCGGCAAGAAGCGCGGGGTGGCGGCGCTGTGCATCGGCGGTGGCGAGGCCACGGCGCTGGGCGTGGAGCTCGTCTGAATGAACGTCCTCATCATCGGCGCCTCGCGTGGCATTGGACTCGAGTTCGTGCGCCAGTACCGGGGCGACAAGGCCCATGTCACCGCCACGGCGCGCAGCGACGACGGCCTCAAGGCCTTGCGTGACCTTGGCGCGACGGCCTTGCAGCTCGACGTGGCCAGCACTGAAAGCGCATCGCGCCTGGGCTGGCAGATCGAGGGCGCGGCCTTCGACGTGGCCATCGTGGTGGCGGGCGTGTACGGCCCCAGCACGCAGGGCCTGCAGCCGCCGACCGAGGCCGATTTCGACACCGTGATGCACACCAACGTGCTGGGCCCGATGCGCGTGATCCCGCAGATCGCCGATTCGCTCGCCCCGAATGCGAAGCTTGCGGTGCTGTCGTCGCGCATGGGCTCCATCGGCGCGCGCAGCTCGACCAGCGGCTGGCTGTACCGGGCGTCGAAGGCGGCGGTCAACTCGGTGCTGAAGGATGCGTCGATCGTGCTGCAGGGCAAGGTGACGTGCGTGAGCTTCCACCCCGGCTGGGTGCGCACCGACATGGGCGGCGCCGGCGCCGACCTCGAGGTCGACGTGAGCGTGCGCCACATGCGCCGTGTGCTGGCCGGCCTCACGCCTGCCGACAACGGCAGATTCTTCGACCACGACGGAACCCCCATCGCATGGTGAGCCCCTTCTGGAGCCCGGTCGTCCGCGGCCTCGTGCCCTACGTGCCGGGCGAGCAGCCGCAGGTCGCCGGCCTCGTCAAGCTCAACACCAACGAGAACCCGTATCCGCCGAGCCCGCGTGTGCTGGCCGCGCTGCGCGCCGAGGTGGGTGAGGTCCTGCGCCTCTATCCGGAACCCACCGGTCGCAAGTTGCGCGAGACCATCGCGCAGCACCACGGCCTCACGTCCGAGCAGGTGTTCGTCGGCAACAGCTCCGACGAGGTGCTGGCGCATGTCTTCATGGCGCTGCTGAACCACGCACCGCGTCCGCTGCTCTTTCCCGACATCACCTATGCCTTCTACCCGGTGTACTGCGGGCTCTACGGCATTCCCTACCGCGCGGTGCCGCTCGGCGATGACCTGAGCCTGCAGCTCGACGACTACCTGCACGCCGACGCCGGCGCGATCATCTTCCCCAACCCGAATGCGCCGACGGGCCGGGCGCTGACACGCGCGGAGATCGAGCGCCTGCTGGCCGCGCGGCCCGACACGCTGGTGGTGATCGACGAGGCCTATGTCGATTTCGGCGCCGAGTCGGCCGTGCCGCTGATCGCGCAGCACGCGAACCTGCTGGTGGTGCACACGCTGTCGAAGTCGCGCTCACTGGCGGGCCTGCGTGTGGGCTTCGCGATGGGCCAGGCGCCGCTGATCGAAGGCCTCACGCGGGTGAAGGACAGCTTCAACTCCTACCCGCTCGACCGGCTGGCGACCGCGGGCGCCATCGCGGCGATCGAAGACGTGGCCTACTTCGAGCACACCCGCGATGCGGTGATCGCCACCCGCGAATGGTTGGTCGCCGCGCTGCAAACGATGGGCTTCGAGACCTTGCCCTCGCAGGCCAACTTCGTCTTCGCCCGCCACCCGAAGCATGGCGGCGCGGCCCTCGCGGCGGCCTTGCGCGAGCGCGGCGTGCTGGTGCGGCGCTTCGCCCAGCCCGAGCGCATCGCCGACTACCTGCGCATCAGCATCGGTGATCAGGCGCAGACCGAGCGCCTGCTGCAGGTCTTGAAGGAACTGACCCATGCTGCTGTCTGACGACCACCGTGCGATCCAGGACGCCGTGCGCGCCTATGTGCAGGACCACGTCGCGCCCCAGGCCGCGCAGTGGGACAAGACCCACCACTTCCCGGCGGCCGAGCTGAAGGGCCTGGCCGCGCTCGGCTGCTTCGGCGTGGCCGTGCCCACCGAGTGGGGCGGTGCGGGGCTCGATTACCTGAGCCTTTCGCTCATCCTCGAGGAGATCGCCGCCGGCGACGGCGCCACCTCCACCGTCGTGAGCGTCAACAACTGCCCGGTGTGCGCCATCCTCATGGCCTGGGGCAGCGAGGCGCAGAAGGCACAGTGGCTCGGGCCGCTGGCGAGTGGCGAGATGCTCGGCGCCTTCTGCCTCACCGAGCCGCACGTGGGCTCGCAGGCCGACGGGCTCAAGACCACCGCCACGAGAGACGGCGACCACTACGTGCTCAACGGCGTCAAGCAGTTCATCACCAGCGGCAAGCATGGCGACGTCGCCATCGTGATGGCGGTCACCGACAAGGCCGCCGGGAAGAAAGGCATCAGCGCGTTCCTGGTGCCGACCACGACCCCGGGCTACGTCGTCGCCCGCCTCGAAGACAAGATGGGCCAGCATGCGAGCGACACCGCGCAGATCCTGTTCGAGAACTGCCGCGTGCCGGTGGCCCATCGCCTCGGCGACGAAGGCCAGGGCCTGAAGATCGCGCTCTCGGGCCTGGAGGGCGGGCGCATCGGCATCGCCTCGCAGTGCGTGGGCATGGCGCGCGCGGCCTTCGAGGCGGCGCTGCGCTACGCCAAGGAACGGGTGGCCTTCGGCGTGCCGATCTTCGAGCACCAGGCGGTGCAGTTTTCCCTGAGCGAGATGGCCACGCAGATCGAAGCGGCGCGCCAGCTCATCCACCACGCCGCGAGCCTGAAGGACGCCGGCCAACCCTGCCTGAAAGAGGCCGCCATGGCCAAGCTCTTCGCCAGCGAGATGGCCGAGCGGGTGTGCTCGGCGGCGATCCAGGTGCACGGCGGCTACGGCTACGTGAGCGACTTCCCGGTCGAGCGCATCTACCGCGACGTGCGCGTGTGCCAGATCTACGAAGGCACGAGCGAGGTGCAGAAGATCCTGATCGGGCGCGCGCTGGCCTGACGCGGTCTGTCAGGCCTTGCGTCGCCGTGAGCTCGGCTTGCCGCCGATGCCACGCGCGTCGGGCCGGTGCGCCTTGACCCACTCGTAGAAGCCCTGCGCCGCCACCGACAGGCTGCGGTCGCGCGGGCGCACCAGGTAGAGGTGGCGCTTGAGCCCCGGCCACGCGAGGGGCCGCGTCACCAGCCCCGGCTGCTGGAAGTGGAAGAGCGTGAGCCAGGGCACGATGCTGATGCCCAGCCCCGCGCGCACGAGGCCGGTGACGGTGGCGAGCTGGTCGACTTCGAGCAGCGTGTTCATCACCTGCGGATGCGTGGCGGCGTCGAGGTACTGCCGCACGCTCGACGTGCGCGACAGGTGGATGAAGGGCCAGGCCGCCACGTCACGCGGCTTCACCTCCTTCTGTTTCGCGAGCGGGTGATCGGCCGGGCACACGAGGTGGAAGTCGTCGCTGCAGAAGGGCTCGGCCGCGAGCTCAGGCGTGTCGGCGCGGGTGGCGGCGAGCGCGAAGTCGGCACGGCCCGCACGCACGAGCGCGATGCAGGGCTCGGAGAGCACGTCGGCCACCTGCAGCTCGATGCCCGGGTGCTTCGCGCGAAAACCTGCCAGCACCTGAGGCAGCCAGCCTGCGGCGAGCGAGGGCAGCAGCGCGATCGACACCCGCCCGCGCCGGCGCGCCGCCTGGTCGCGCACACCGGCCAGCGCACCTTCGAATTCCTCCAGCACGCGGCGCGCGGAGTGTTCGAACTCGCGGCCTTCGGGCGTGAGCTCCACCGAGCGGGTGCTGCGGTCGAAGAGGCGCAGCCCGAGCGTCTCTTCGAGCTGCTGGATCAGCGCGCTGAAGGCGGGTTGCGACAAATGCGAGAGCGCCGCCGCCCGCGTGAAGTTGCGCTGCTCGGCGAGGGTGAGGAAGGCCCGGAGCTGGCGGGTGGAGACGTTCATGGCGAGGGCGGCGATTGATCTGGGTTTTGGATCAACTGATCCGAAAGAACGAATTCTCAGCTCAATTGCGTCTGCCTACATTTGCCGCAGTCCAACCCTTTCCAACGGTCAGGAGACCCATGACCCGCGCGCCCCTGCACATCGGCTGCGCCGCCGGCTTCTCCGGCGACCGCACCGATGCCGCCGCCCCGGTGGCCGATGCGCTGATCGCCTCGGGCGCGCCGTCGGTGCTGATCTTCGAGACGCTGGCCGAGCGCACGCTGGCGCTGGCCCAGCTCGCGCGCCGCGAGCAGCCCGACGCCGGCTACGAGCCGCTGCTCGACGAGCTGCTGCGGCCCGTGCTCGCGCGCTGCCTGCAGCACGGCGTGCGCATCGTCAGCAACTTCGGCGCGGCCAACCCGATGGGTGCGGCGCGTCGCATCCTCGCGCTTGCGGCCGAGCTGGGCCTGCGGCCACCGCGCGTGGCGGTGGTCGAAGGCGACGACCTGATGGGAGAGGCACGGCGCGGCGTGCTGGCCCAGGCGCTGGGCACGCGCGGCGAGGGCCTGCGCATCGTCTCGGCCAACGCCTATCTCGGCGCCGAAGCGATTGCGGATGCCCTCACCGCGGGCGCCGAGATCGTGGTCGCGGGCCGGGTCGCCGATCCCTCGCTCACCGTGGGCCCGGCGCTCGCGCACTTCGGCTGGGCCCGCGACGACTGGGACCGCCTCGCACGCGCCACGATGGCCGGCCACCTGCTCGAGTGCGGCGCGCAGGTGAGCGGCGGCTACTACGCCGACCCGGGCTACAAGGACGTGCCGGGCCTGGCCACGCTCGGCTATCCCATCGCCGAGATCGATGCCGATGGCGGCTGCGTGATCACCAAGCCCGCGGGCAGCGGCGGGCGCATCGACGAACACACGGTGAAGGAGCAACTGCTGTACGAGCTGCACGACCCGGCTGCCTACCTCACGCCCGACGTCGTGGCCGACATCACCGAGGCGCGCGTCGAGGAGCTCGCGCCCGACCGCGTGCGCCTGTCGGGCGTGCGGGGCCATGCTCGGCCTGCGGCGCTCAAGGTCAACGTATGCCACGAGACCGGCTGGCTCGCCGAAGGCGAGATCTCGTACGCCGGCCCGCGCGCCGCCGAGCGCGCACGCCTGGCCGCCGCCACGGTGCGCGAGCGCCTGCAGGGCCTCGGGCCGCTGCGCGCCGACCTGATCGGGGTGGCCAGCGTGTTCGGCGACGACGCGGGCACCTGGCTCGAGGCCCACGCCGCCGGCGGGTCGCACGACGTGCGGCTGCGCCTCGCCCTGCACCACGCCGACAAGCCACAGGCCGAGCGCCTGCTGCGCGAGGTGGTCGCGCTCTACACCTGCGGCCCGGCTGGCGGCGGCGGCGTGCGCACCGCGCTGCGCCGGCGCCTGGGCACGGTGAGCTGCGAGGTGCCGCGCGAGGTGGTGCCGTCGCGCCACGTGTTCGCCCATGACGGAGGCGCGCATGGCTGAACCCGCCACCTCTGTCGCCATGCCGCTCTATCGCCTGGCGCATGCGCGTGCCGGCGACAAGGGCAACCGCTCCAACATCGGCCTCGTGGCCTGGCACGCCGAACTCTGGCCGGTGCTGGTGGAGCAGGTCACCGAAGACGCGGTGCGCCGGCAGTTCGCGCACCGCCGTCCGAGCCGCGTCACGCGCCACCTGCTGCCCACGCTGCACGCGAT
>DASWSY010000186.1:0-7045 GCA_036402415.1 Rhizobacter sp.
GCCGTCGAGCAGCGCAGGGCTTGGGGTGGCGCGCGCAGCGCGCTTCGTGAACTGACTTCGCGCAGTTGTTTGAGCGCAGCGGCCGCAGGCCGCGTAGCGAGTTCTGCGCGACACCCCAAGTCCGAGCAGCGCAGAGAAGTCGCCCCTAGGGCGACCGGCGAACGGGGTCGCCTTTTCTTTGGTTACTTTCTTTTGGCGAAGCAAAAGAAAGTGACTCGCCCGCCAGGGCGAAACCCCGGCAACAGCCTCACGCAGCGAACTCAAGACGCCACTTCGCACTGAACACCAGCCTCAGCAAGCAACGAAGGAAACGGCTCCGGCGGCGCCTCGTCGGTAAACAGCATGTCCACTTCATCCAGACCCGCCAGCTTCACCATCGCCGGCCGATTGAACTTCGAGTGGTCTGCCGCCAGCCACACCTGCCGCGAGTGCTCGATGATCGCCCGCGCCACCTTCACCTCGCGGTAGTCGAAATCACGCAAGGTCCCGTCATCCTCGATGCCGGAAATGCCGATGAGCCCGATGTCCACCTTGAACTGGCTCATGAAGTCGACGGTCACCTCGCCCACGATGCCGCGGTCGCGCGAGCGCACCACCCCACCCGCCACGATCACCTCGCAGGCCGGGTTGTCCGACAGGATCGCTGCGACATTGAGGTTGTTGGTGATCACCCGCAGGCCCTTGTGGTGCAGCAACTCGCGCGCGATCGCCTCGGTGGTGGTGCCGATGTTGATGATCAGCGAGCAGCCCTCGGGCACCGCCGCCGCCACGCGCCGCGCAATGCGCTGCTTGGCCTGCTCGTTGAGCTGCTGCCGTTGCCGGTAGGCGATGTTCTCGGTGGTCGAGCTCGGCAGGCGCACTCCGCCGTGAAAGCGCGCCAGCAGCCCGGCCGCGGCGAGCTGCTTCACGTCACGCCGCACGGTCTGCAAGGTCACGCCGAACTGGTCGGCCAGCGCTTCCACGGTGACGGCGCCGCGGTTGCGCACCTCCTGGATCAACAAGGCTTGTCGGGGGTTCGGGGTCATGCGAAGTCGAGGCTCGGGCCGATGCAGGGGCGCGAGCGTACCGGGACATGCGGGGTTCCGAGTGGGGGCTTGTCCGCTCTTGCGTCGCGTTCGTTTGTCAGCTAAAAAGAAAAAAGAGGAAAACAAACGAACACAAACCGAAAACGCCTGTGCGATAGTCCGCGCCTCTTTCCGAGGCCTGCGGCCTTGAATGAACGTCGCACCGCAAACGGTCACCCTTTTTGATCGGAGACAGCTTGAACCACCGCCACACGGGCGCTGCCGAGGAGGCCGCGCCCGCCGTCCAGCCCCTGGCCCCGCGTGAGTGCGACGTGCTCATCGTGGGCGGCGGCATCAACGGGGCCGGCATCGCCCGCGACCTGGCGGGGCGTGGGCTCGCGGTCACGCTGTGCGAGAAGGACGACCTGGCCGCGCACACCTCGTCGTCGTCGACCAAGCTCATCCACGGCGGGCTGCGCTACCTCGAGTACTACGAGTTCTCGCTGGTGCGCAAGGCGCTGGCCGAGCGCGAAGTGCTGCTGAAAAGCGCGCCGCACATCATGTGGCCGCTGCGTTTCGTGATGCCGCACGACCCGTCGATGCGACCTGCGCTGATGATCCGCGCCGGCCTCTTTCTGTACGACCACCTCGCGCGCCGCGAGGTGCTGCCCGGCTCCGAAGGCGTGGACCTGCGCCGCCACCCCGCCGGCCAGCCGCTCAAACCCCAGTTCAAGCGCGGCTTCGTGTACTCGGACGGCTGGGTCGACGATGCGCGCCTGGTGGTGCTCAACGCGATCGACGCCGCCGCCCATGGCGCCAGCATCCTCACCGGCTGGCGCGCCACCGAGGCCCGTCGCGACGCGAACGGCTGGGCCGTCACGCTCGCCAACGGGCAGGGCGCCACCCAGCAGTGGAAGGCCCGCGCCCTCGTCAACGCCGCCGGCCCCTGGGCGGCGCAGTTCCTGCGCGAGCACGCGCACCTGACGGACACCAAGTCGCTGCGCCTGGTGAAGGGCAGCCACATCGTCGTGAAGAAGCTCTTCGAGCACGACCACGCCTACATCTTCCAGAACCCCGACCGGCGCATCATCTTCGCCATCCCCTACGAGGGCGAGTTCACGCTGATCGGCACCACCGACGTCGAGAGCGACAGCCCCATCGGCAAGGCGCAGATCGACGACAGCGAGATCGCCTACCTCTGCGAGCAGGCCAGCCGCTACTTCGCAAAGCCCATCACCCCGGCCGACGTGGTGTGGACCTACGCCGGCGTGCGCCCCCTGCTCGGCGACGAGACCAGCGATGCCTCGGCCGTGACGCGCGACTACATGCTCGATTTCGACGAGCACGCCGCGCCCCTGCTCACGGTGTGGGGCGGCAAGATCACCACCTTCCGCAAGCTCGCCGAAGACGCCGCCAACGGACTGTGCAAACGCCTGCACAACCGGCAACCCGCCTGGACGGCCAACGCCTTCCTGCCCGGTGGCGACCTGAGCGCCTGGATCGGCCAGCCGCAACGGCCCGACACCGACTTCGAGCGCTTCGACGCCGCGCTTGCCGAGCGCCACCCGCAGTGGCACGCCGACACGCGCCGACGCATGGCGCGCTGCTACGGCTCGCGCATCGAGCTGGTGGCCGGTGCCGCGGGCCTGGGCGAGGAAATCGCGACCGGCCTGCACGAGGCCGAATTGGTCTACCTGCACGACCACGAGTGGGCGCGCAGCCCCGATGACGTGCTGTGGCGCCGCACCAAGCTCGGCCTGCACCTGAGCGACGCCCAGCGGCAGGCTGTGGCGCGCTGGTGGGCAGCACGCTGGCCCGAAGAGACCACCCCTGGAACGATGAACACCGGAGACAACGTGAGGACGACGACATGGAGTTGACCCTGGAGCGGGTCGACAAGATCGTGGGCCCCGAGACCCACCTCTACCCGCTGGACCTGACGCTCGCACCGCGCGCGGTGACCGTGCTGCTCGGCGCCACGCAGGCGGGCAAGACCACGCTGATGCGCCTGATGGCGGGGCTGGACGCGCCCAGCCACGGCCTGGTGCGCGTGGACGGCAAGGACGTGACCGGCATGCCGGTGCGCGAGCGCAACGTCGCCATGGTCTACCAGCAGTTCATCAACTACCCGTCGATGAGCGTGTTCGACAACATCGCCTCGCCGCTCAAGCTGCGCGGCGAGGCCAACGTGCAAGGCCGCGTGCAGCAACTCGCCGAGAAGCTGCACATCGAGCCCTTCCTCAAGCGGCTGCCGGCCGAGCTCTCGGGCGGCCAGCAACAGCGTGTGGCCCTGGCCCGCGCACTCGCCAAGAACGCCCCGCTGATGCTGCTCGACGAGCCGCTGGTGAACCTGGACTACAAGCTGCGCGAGGAGCTGCGCGACGAGCTGACCCAGCTCTTCGCCGCCGGCGACTCCACCGTCGTCTACGCCACCACCGAGCCCACCGAAGCGCTGCTGCTCGGCGGCTACACCGCGGTGATGGATGCCGGCGAGCTGCTGCAGTACGGCCCGACCGCCGAGGTGTTCCACAAGCCGAAGTCCATCCGCGTGGCACGTGCCTTCAGCGACCCGCCGATGAACCTGATCGACGGCAGTGCCGCGTCGCTCGGCGTGACGCTGCCGGCCGGCGTGCAGCTCTCGGTGCCGCTGCCCGCGGCCAGCACCGCCAAGCTGACCATCGGCGTGCGTGCGAGCGCCCTGCACATCACGCAGCGCCCCGGCGACGTGGCCCTGCCCGGCAAGGTGGAGCTGGCCGAGATCTCGGGCTCCGACACCTTCGTGCACGTGGAGACGGCGGTGGGCGAACTCGTCGCCCAGCTCACGGGCGTGCACTTCTTCGACCTCGGCTCGAACATCACGCTGTACCTGCACCCGGCGCAGGTCTACGTGTTCGATGCGGCCGGTGCGCTGCTCGTCGCGCCGACAAGGGGGATGACCTGATGGCCCGCATCGACCTCGACCTGGCGCACTCGTATCGCCCCAATCCCCAGAAGGATGAGGACTACGCGCTGCTGCCTTTGAAGATGACCTTCCGCGACGGCGGCGCCTATGCGCTGCTCGGCCCCTCGGGTTGCGGCAAGACCACGCTGCTCAACATCATCTCGGGCCTCGTGACCCCGTCGCAAGGCACGGTGAAGTTCGACGGCAACGACGTCACCAAGCAGTCGCCGCAGCAACGCAACATCGCCCAGGTGTTCCAGTTCCCCGTCATCTACGACACGATGACAGTCGCCGAGAACCTGGCCTTCCCGCTGAAGAACCGCGGTGTCGCGCCCGACAAGATCAAGCAGCGTGTCGGCACCATCGCCGAGATGCTGGAGATGAGCCACCAGCTCGACATTCGCGCAGCCGGCCTGTCGGCCGACCAGAAGCAGAAGATCTCGCTCGGCCGCGGCCTGGTGCGCGAGGACGTGAGCGCGGTGCTCTTCGACGAGCCGCTCACCGTGATCGACCCGCACCTCAAGTGGCAGCTGCGCCGCAAGCTCAAGCAGATCCACCATGAGTTGAAGCTCACGCTGATCTACGTGACGCACGACCAGGTCGAGGCGCTCACCTTCGCCGAAGAGGTGGTGGTGATGACGCGCGGCCGCGCGGTGCAGATCGGCAGCGCCGACCAGCTCTTCGAGCGCCCGCAGCACACCTTCGTCGGCCACTTCATCGGCTCGCCGGGCATGAACTTCCTGCCCGCGACGGTCGTGCCCGGCGCCCCGCAAGGCGCCGACACGCTGGGCGTGCGCCCCGAGTACGTGACGCTGGCCGAACCCAGCGCCGCCGGTGCACTGGAGGCAGTGGTGACGCAGCGACAGGACGTCGGCACCTACTGGCTCGTCACCGCCAAGGCGGGTGACAGCATGATCCGCGCGCGGCTCTCGCCCGAGATCACGCCGCCCGCCGTCGGCGAGACCGCATGGTTCGGCGTCAAGGGCATGCACACCTGCTACTACAAGAACGAGGAGTTGGTGGCATGAAGCCGGTCAACCAGAAAGCGTGGTTTCTCATCCTCCCGGTCATCCTGTGCGTGGCCTTCTCGGCCATCCTGCCCCTGATGACGGTGGTGAACTATTCCGTGCAGGACATCATCTCGCCCGAGCGGCGCGTGTTCGTCGGCACCGAATGGTTCGCCGCCGTGATGCGCGACGAAGACCTGCAGGGGGCGCTGCTGCGGCAGATCGGCTTCTCGGTCTCGGTGCTGCTGGTGGAGATTCCGCTGGGGATCTGCCTGGCGCTCTCGATGCCCGCACAGGGCTGGAAGTCGTCGGCCGTGCTGGTGCTGATCGCGATCTCGCTGCTCATCCCCTGGAACGTGGTCGGCACCATCTGGCAGATCTACGGCCGCACCGACATCGGCCTGCTCGGCGCCTCGCTCGCCTGGCTGGGCATCGACTACAGCTACACCGGCTCGGCGACCGACGCCTGGCTCACCGTGCTGGTGATGGACGTGTGGCACTGGACGCCGCTCGTCGCGCTGCTGTGCTTCGCCGGCCTGCGCGCCATCCCCGACGCCTACTACCAGGCCGCCCGCATCGACGGCGCGAGCAAGTTCGCAGTCTTCCGCTACATCCAGCTGCCCAAGCTCCGGGGCGTGCTGATGATCGCGGTGCTGCTGCGCTTCATGGACAGCTTCATGATCTACACCGAGCCCTTCGTGCTGACGGGCGGTGGCCCCGGCAATGCGACGACCTTCCTGAGCCAGTACCTCACGCAGAAGGCCGTCGGCCAGTTCGACCTCGGCCCGGCCGCGGCCTTCTCGCTGATCTACTTCCTCATCATCCTGCTGCTGTGCTTCATCCTCTACAACTGGATGCAGCGCGTGGGCACCCAATCGAAGGCGGAGGCATCCCATGGATGAAAAACGCTTCCGCAAGCGCACGATCTTCCTGATCGCGTACCTGCTGTTCGCCATCCTGCCGGTGTACTGGATGGTCAACATGTCGTTCAAGACGAACGAGGAGATCCTCTCCACCTTCAGCCTGTTCCCGCAGGACTTCACCTGGGAGCACTACAAGACGATCTTCACCGACGAGAGCTGGTACTCGGGCTACATCAACTCGCTGATCTACGTGGCCATCAACACGGTGATCTCGCTCCTGGTGGCGCTCCCGGCGGCCTATGCCTTCAGCCGCTACCGCTTCCTCGGCGACAAGCACGTCTTCTTCTGGCTGCTCACCAACCGCATGACGCCGCCGGCGGTGTTCCTGCTGCCCTTCTTCCAGCTCTACACCACGCTCGGCATGATGGACACGCACATCGCCGTGGCGCTCGCGCACCTCTTGTTCAACGTGCCGCTGGCGGTATGGATCCTCGAAGGCTTCATGAGCGGCATCCCGCGCGAGATCGACGAGACCGCCTACATCGACGGCTACAGCTTCCCGCGCTTCTTCCTCACGATCTTCATTCCGCTGATCAAGGCTGGCGTCGGCGTGGCGGCCTTCTTCTGCTTCATGTTCTCGTGGGTGGAGCTCTTGATGGCGCGCACGCTCACCAGCGTGGATGCGAAGCCGATCGTCGCGACGATGACGCGTACCGTTTCCGCTTCGGGGATGGACTGGGGCGTGCTCGCCGCGGCTGGCGTCTTGACCATCGTTCCTGGCGCGATCGTGATCTGGTTCGTCCGTCACTACATCGCCAAGGGCTTCGCGATGGGGCGGGTGTGATGTTGTTGGACCGCTCTTCATTCGTTCATCGGCGCGGGGTCGTGCCGGCGGGGTGCCCTGCTCCGCTCATGTCCCTCCTCGCTGAACGCTCCCGCGTTCATCGATACCTTCCTTTACTTCGCTGCGCAGGGCACCCCATCGGCACGATCAGGCACGGCCGAGGCACGCGCTTTCTCTGCATGCCACGCTGGTGCAAGCCCGGTACCCGTCGGCCCAAGCCGCTCGGTCCCGGCCCGTACGACCTTCACACCTGCGTCGTGTGCGACTGCCGCGCCACCCAGTCCGCGAAATCCGCCGCAGCGAGCGGCTCCCCCACCAGCAGGCCCTGCAGCTCGTCGCAGTCGAGGCGGGCCAGGAAGTTGCGCTGGGCGTCGGTCTCCACGCCT
>DASWSY010000187.1:0-10491 GCA_036402415.1 Rhizobacter sp.
CCCGGAGACCTCGCGCCACCACGCCCTGGCCGCTGCCCCGTACGACCCGAGTCGCGAGCGCTTCAACGACGGCAAGTGCGACCCGCAGGGCCGCTTCTGGACCGGCACGGTCTACGAGCCGCGCGACCCCGCGCTGGCGGCCTTCTACTGTTATGAGCGCTCGGGCGGGCTGCGGCGCGTGGCCGGCGACGTCACCGTGGGCAACGGCCTCGGCTGGAGCCCCGACGGAGGCACGCTCTACTTCAGCGACACCAAGGCCCACACCATCTACGCGCACGATTTCGACGGCGCCAGCGGACAGATCGGCCCGCGGCGCGTGTTCGCACGCTTCGAGCTCAAGCGCGCCGACCAGGACCTCGACACCTATGGTGGCCGGCCTGACGGCGCGGCTGTCGATGCCGAAGGCGCGTACTGGTGCGCGATGTTCGAAGGCCAGCGGATGCTGCGCCTGTCGCCCGCAGGCGAGGTGCTGCGCGAGGTCCGCCTGCCGGTGCGCTGCGCCACGATGCCTTGCTTCGGCGGCCCCGACCTGAAGACGCTCTACATCACCACCTCACGCGAGAAACGCCCGGCCGATGAACTCGCGGCACAGCCGTGGGCCGGCCGCATCCTCACCCTGCGCGTGGACACGCCAGGACTGCCGGCCAACTGCTTCGGCTGAGGGCCCCGCACCGAGGGCACCGAGACCCCCTTCCAGGGCCGCACTGGAACCGCAGGGGTTTCCACGTATACTCCCGAGGCTTTGCTGCAACCGCCTGTAACCCGAGCCATGACCAACCCTGTGGGCCGTGACTCGTGGCCGGATGAGGCAGATCAGCCGCCGTTCAAGGCGCTGACCGCCGAAGAAGCCAAAGCCCTGAAATCCAAGCTCCCCATGGTCTCGCCATGGCGGGTGATCGGTGTTCAGGCGCTGGTCGGTTTGCTGTGCACCGCTGTGGTCTGGGCGGTCACACAACGCAGCTCGGCAGCTTGGTCGGCGCTCTACGGCGCGCTGGCCGTGGTGCTTCCGGGAGCCCTGCTGGCCCGCGGAATGACCAGGGGAACGAGAAGCCCGGTGGCTGCGGCCGTGGGTTTCATGTTCTGGGAAATGCTGAAGATTGCGGCGGCGATCGCCATGTTGGTGATCGCGGCCAGAGTGGTGCCCCAACTGAGCTGGCCAGCCCTGCTGATCACGATGGTGGTGTGCATGAAGGTGAACTGGCTGGCGCTCGCGTGGCGCCGGTCTTGATGGACATATTCAGGACTGACCCATGGCAAGCGCAGGCGAACACGCCCCATCCGCAGGTGAATACATCAGCCACCACCTGCACCACCTGCAGAACCACCACCAGACGGGCCCCGTCGATTTCTCCGTCATCAACCTCGACTCCATCTTCTTCAGCACCGTGCTGGGGATCATTGGCTGCTGGCTGTTGTGGCTGGCCGCCCGCAAGGCCACCTCGGGCCGCCCGGGCCGCTTCCAGGCTGCGGTCGAGATCCTCGTCGAGATGGTCGACAGCCAGGCCAAGGGCATCGTGCACAACGCCCAGAGCCGCAAGCTCGTCGCGCCGCTCGCCCTGACCGTGTTCGTCTGGATCTTCCTGATGAACTTCATGGACATGCTGCCGGTCGACATCCTGCCCTGGATCAACGACAAGACCATCGGCCTGCCCTATCTGCGCGTCGTGCCCACTGCCGACCTGTCGATCACCATGGGCCTGTCGGTCGGCGTGCTGATCCTCTGCCTGTTCTACAACGTCAAGATCAAGGGCCTGGGCGGCTGGGTGCATGAACTCTTCGCCGCCCCGTTCGGCGACAAGTGGTTCCTCTACCCCTTCAACTTCGCGATGCAGATCATCGAGTTCGTCGCGAAGACCGTGTCGCACGGCATGCGGTTGTTCGGCAACATGTACGCCGGCGAACTGATCTTCATGCTGATCGCGCTGATGGGCGGCGCCTTCGCGCTCAACGCCACCGGCATCGCCCTCTTCCTTGGCCACATCGTGGCCGGCACGGTGTGGACCATCTTCCACATCCTGATCATTACCCTGCAGGCCTTCGTGTTCATGATGCTCACGCTGGTCTACATCGGCCAGGCGCACGACGCCCACTGATCACGCAGCTTTCGTCCCTTCGTTTTCGTTCCCCTTTTCTTTCCTAAAACCCTAAGGAGTCATCATGGAAGTCATTAGCTTTGTTGCCCTCGCCGCCGGCCTGATCATCGGTCTGGGTGCTGTCGGTGCTTGTATCGGCATCGGCATCATGGGCAGCAAGTACCTCGAGTCGGCCGCCCGCCAGCCCGAGCTGATGAACGAACTGCAAACCAAGATGTTCCTGCTGGCCGGTCTGATCGACGCCGCGTTCATCATCGGTACCGGTATCGCCCTCTGGTTCGCCACTGCCAACCCGTTCCTGGCCCAGATCGCCAACCTGCCGAAGTAATGCTCGTGTCGGGCCTGGCCCGAACGTCGCACTACTTTCTGATCTGTCCAATTCTGTAGAGGCAACACCGTGAGCATCAACGCTACGCTGATCGCGCAGCTGATCGTGTTCCTGATTCTGGTGTGGTTCACGATGAAGTTCATCTGGCCGCCCATCGTCAAGGCACTCGACGAGCGTGCGCAGAAGATCGCCGACGGCCTGTCGGCTGCCGACAAGGCCAAGAGCGAACTCTCCGCCGCCAACAAGCGTGTGGAAGAGCAGCTGTCGGCCGCCCGCAACGACTCGGCGCAGCGCCTGGCCGATGCCGAGCGCCTGGCCCAGTCGATGGTCGAAGAAGCCAAGACCCGCGCTGCCGAAGAAGGCGCCAAGATCGTCGCCGCTGCCAAGGCCGAAGCCGAGCAGGAGTCGATCAAGGCCCGCGAAGCCCTGCGCGAGCAGGTGGCGGCACTCGCCGTGAAGGGCGCTGAAGCGATCCTGCGCAAGGAAGTCAACGCCGGCGTTCACGCCGACCTCTTGAACCGCCTCAAGGCCGAGCTCTGACCATGGCCGAGCTTGCAACCATCGCCCGCCCGTACGCCGAAGCGCTGTACAAGGCCGCCGGCAACGCCGACGTGAAGCCGCTCGTCGAGCAGCTCGACGCGGTGGCCGCCGTGGCCGCCGACGCACAGCTGCGCTCCTTCGCCGACAACCCGAAGGTGACCGCCCAGCAAGTCTTCGACGTGATCACGAGCGTCGCCAAGACCACGCTGTCGAGCCAGGTCAGCAACCTGCTGCGCACCGTCATCGAGAACGGTCGCCTGGCCGCGTTGCCCGAAGTCGCCAAGCAGTTCCACATCCTGGCCAGCGCCCGCTCCGGCGTGTCCGAAGCCACGGTGTACAGCGCCTTCCCGATCGACGCGTCGCAGCTGTCGGACGTGATGGCCTCGCTGGAAAAACGCTTCGGCCGCAAGCTCAACGCGACGGTGCAGCTCGATCCCGAACTGATCGGCGGCATCAAGGTGGTGGTCGGCGATGAGGTGCTCGACACCTCGGTCAAGGCCCGTCTTGAACAAATGAAGGTGGCGTTGACGGCGTAAGCCCATGCGTCGACATCGTCTGACCCTGCAGGCCACTCACTGGCCCGTGGACCGGAGAAAGCAATGCAACTGAACCCCGCTGAAATTTCCGAGCTGATCAAGAGCCGCATCGAAGGCTTGGCCGGCTCGACCGACATCCGCAACCAGGGCACCGTGGTCTCGGTGACCGACGGCATCGTCCGCATCCACGGCCTGTCCGACGTGATGCAGGGCGAAATGCTGGAATTCCCCGCCGGCTCCGACGGCCAGCCGACCTACGGCCTCGCCCTGAACCTCGAGCGCGACTCCGTCGGCGCCGTGATCCTGGGCGAGTACGAGCACATCTCGGAAGGCGACACGGTCAAGTGCACCGGCCGCATCCTCGAAGTGCCGATCGGCCCCGAACTCAAGGGCCGCGTGGTCAACGCGCTCGGCCAGCCGATCGACGGCAAGGGCCCGATCAACGCCAAGCTGTCGGCGCCGATCGAGAAGATCGCCCCGGGCGTGATCGCCCGTAAGTCGGTCGACCAGCCGATGCAGACCGGCCTCAAGTCCATCGACTCCATGGTGCCGATCGGCCGTGGCCAGCGCGAGCTGATCATCGGCGACCGCCAGACCGGCAAGACCGCCGTGGCAATCGACACGATCATCAACCAGAAGGGTCAGAACATGACCTGCATCTACGTTGCGATCGGCCAGAAGGCCTCGTCGATCAAGAACGTGGTGCGCGCGCTCGAAGCCAACGGCGCGATGGAATACACCATCGTCGTGGCCGCCTCGGCCGCCGAATCGGCCGCCATGCAGTACGTGTCGGCCTACTCGGGCTGCACGATGGGCGAATACTTCCGCGACCGCGGCGAAGACGCGCTGATCGTGTACGACGACCTGTCCAAGCAGGCCGTGGCATACCGCCAGGTGTCGCTGCTGCTGCGCCGCCCGCCGGGCCGCGAAGCCTACCCCGGCGACGTGTTCTATCTCCACAGCCGTCTGCTGGAGCGTGCCGCCCGCGTGAACGCCGACTACGTCGAAGCCTTCACCAAGGGTGAAGTCAAGGGCAAGACCGGTTCGCTGACCGCACTGCCCATCATCGAGACGCAGGCCGGTGACGTGTCGGCCTTCGTTCCGACGAACGTGATCTCGATCACCGACGGCCAGATCTTCCTGGAGACCTCGCTCTTCAACGCCGGCATCCGCCCCGCCATCAACGCCGGTATCTCGGTGTCGCGCGTGGGTTCGGCGGCTCAGACCGACGTCGTCAAGCGTCAGTCGGGCGGCATCCGGACCAACCTCGCCCAGTACCGCGAGCTGGCGGCGTTCGCGCAGTTCGCCTCCGACCTGGACGAAGCCACCCGCAAGCAGCTCGACCGCGGTGCCCGCGTGACCGAACTGCTGAAGCAGGCCCAGTACTCGCCGCTGCCCATCAGCCTGATGTCGGCCACGCTGTTCGCCGTGAACGAGAACTTCATGGACGACATCGACGTCAAGAAGGTGCTCGCCTTCGAAGCCGGCCTGCACCAGTTCCTGAAGACCAGCCACGCCGGCCTGCTGAAGAAGATCGAAGACACCAAGAAGCTCGACGACGAGTCGAAGGCCGAACTGAAGAACGCCATCGGCGCCTTCAAGAAGTCCTTCGCCTAATCTGACAGGAGCCAGACATGGCAGCAGGCAAGGAAATACGCGGCAAGATCAAATCGGTGGAGAACACCAAGAAGATCACCAAGGCCATGGAGATGGTTGCCGCCTCCAAGATGCGCAAGGCGCAGGACCGCATGCGCCATGCGCGTCCGTACGCCGAGAAGGTGCGCAGTCTGGCGGCCAACCTGTCGCAGGCCACGCCCGAGTACAAGCATCCGTTCATGGTGAAGAACGAGACCGCGAAGACCGCCGGTTTCATCGTCGTCACCACCGACAAGGGCTTGTGCGGCGGCCTCAACACCAACGTGTTGCGCGCCCTCACCGGCAAGCTGCGCGAGCTGGAAGCGGCTGGCCAGAAGACGGAAGCGGTCGCGATCGGCAACAAGGGCCTCGGCTTTCTCAACCGCATCGGCGCCAAGGTGGTGTCGCAGGCGACCCAGCTCGGTGACCAGCCGCATCTCGACAAGCTGATCGGCCCGGTGAAGGTGCTGCTCGACGCGTATGCCGAAGGCAAGCTCTCCGCCGTCTACCTCTGCTACACCCGCTTCATCAACACGATGAAGCAGGAGCCGGTGGTGCAGCAGCTGCTGCCGCTGTCGGCCGAGAGCATGGCCGTCGACAAGAGCAGCCACGGCTGGGACTACCTCTACGAGCCCGACGCCGCCACGGTGATCGACGAGCTGCTGGTGCGCTACACCGAAGCCCTGGTCTACCAGGCCGTGGCCGAGAACATGGCCTCGGAGCAGTCGGCACGCATGGTCGCGATGAAGTCCGCCACCGAGAACGCCGGCAACGTGATTGCCGAACTCAAGCTGGTCTACAACAAGACCCGCCAGGCCGGCATCACCAAAGAACTGTCGGAAATCGTGGCCGGTGCGGCTGCGGTCTAAAGCAAAAGTTTTCTAGATTCAAAGGAAAGAACATGGCTTCGGTTGCAGAAGGCAAGATTGTTCAGTGCATCGGCGCTGTGGTGGACGTGGAGTTCCCCCGCAATGCGATGCCCAAGGTGTACGACGCCCTGAAGCTCGAGGGCTCGGCCCTGACGCTCGAAGTCCAGCAGCAGCTGGGCGACGGCGTGGTGCGCACGATTGCACTGGGTTCGTCCGACGGCCTGCGCCGCGGCCTGACCGTCTCCAACACCGGCGCGCCGATCTCGGTGCCGGTCGGCCCGGCCACCCTCGGCCGCATCATGGACGTGCTGGGCACGCCGATCGACGAGCGTGGCCCCGTGAGCCAGGAACTCACCGCCTCCATCCACCGCAAGCCGCCGGCATACGACGAGCTGAGCCCGTCGCAAGACCTGCTCGAAACCGGCATCAAGGTGATCGACCTGGTGTGCCCGTTCGCCAAGGGCGGCAAGGTGGGCCTGTTCGGCGGCGCCGGCGTGGGCAAGACCGTGAACATGATGGAGCTCATCAACAACATCGCCAAGGCCCACTCGGGTCTGTCGGTGTTCGCGGGTGTGGGCGAGCGTACCCGTGAGGGCAACGACTTCTATCACGAGATGTCCGACTCCAAGGTCGTGGACCAGGAGAACCTCGCGAACTCCAAGGTCGCGATGGTGTACGGCCAGATGAACGAACCCCCGGGCAACCGCCTGCGCGTGGCGCTGACCGGCCTGACCATCGCCGAGTCGTTCCGCGACGAAGGCCGTGACGTGCTCTTCTTCGTCGACAACATCTACCGCTACACGCTGGCCGGTACCGAAGTGTCGGCACTGCTGGGCCGCATGCCTTCCGCCGTGGGCTACCAGCCGACGCTGGCCGAGGAAATGGGCCGCCTGCAAGAGCGCATTACCTCGACCAAGGTCGGCTCGATCACGTCCATTCAGGCCGTGTACGTCCCTGCGGACGACCTGACCGACCCGTCGCCTGCCACCACCTTCGCCCACCTGGACTCGACCGTGGTGCTGTCGCGTGACATCGCGTCGCTCGGCATCTACCCCGCCGTGGACCCGCTCGACTCGACCTCGCGTCAGCTGGACCCGAACGTCGTCGGCGAAGAGCACTACACCGTGGCCCGCGCCGTGCAAGGCACGCTGCAGCGCTACAAGGAACTGCGCGACATCATCGCGATCCTGGGCATGGACGAACTGGCCCCGGAAGACAAGCTGGCCGTGGCCCGCGCGCGCAAGATCCAGCGTTTCCTGTCGCAGCCCTTCCACGTGGCCGAAGTGTTTACCGGTTCGCCCGGCAAGTACGTGCCCCTGAAGGAAACCATTCGCGGCTTCAAGATGATCGTCAACGGCGAGTGCGACTCGCTGCCCGAGCAGGCCTTCTACATGGTCGGCACCATCGACGAGGCGTTCGAAAAGGCGAAGAAGGTTCAGTAAGCCCCGCGCTTGCCGACCCCTCTCAACCTTGAAGGAAACCACATGGCAACCCTGCAAGTAGACGTCGTCTCCGCCGAAGAGAGCATCTTCTCCGGCGAAGCGAAGTTCGTCGCCCTGCCGGGTGAACTGGGCGAGCTCGGGATCTACCCGCGCCACACGCCG
Source organism: Rhizobacter sp. (assembly GCA_036402415.1). GTDB lineage: Bacteria > Pseudomonadota > Gammaproteobacteria > Burkholderiales > Burkholderiaceae_C > Rhizobacter. The sequence goes on from DASWSY010000187.1 coordinate 7,606, forward strand.
CTGATCACCCGCATCAAGCCGGGCGCCGTTCGCATCGAACGCGCCGACAACGGCCAGGAAGAGTTCGTGTTCGTGGCCGGCGGCATCCTCGAAGTCCAGCCGGGCACGGTCACCGTGCTGGCCGATACCGCCATCCGCGGCAAGGACCTCGATGAAGCCAAGGCCACCGAAGCGAAGAAGCTCGCCGAAGAAGCGTTGAAGAACGCCAAGAGCGACCTCGACCTCGCCAAGGCCCAGAACGAACTGGTGGCGCTCGCCGCTCAGATCGCTGCACTGCGCAAGTTCCGCAAGAAATAACCAGAACCCTTTTCCAGGCGATCCGTATCGCCTGCGACATCGGCCCGCACTGTTCGCAGTTGCGGGCTTTTTTCTTTGTGGGTCGTCTCAGGCCCGCGTGAGGCCGAGCCGCCGGCGGATGCGCGACAGCGCCACGTTGGTGATGCCCAGATGGCTGGCGATGTGGTGCAGCGGAAGACGTACGGCCAGCGCGGGGCGCTCCCGAAGGAAGCGGGCGTAGCGGCTGGCAGCGTCCTCGGACAGCAACTCGGCTTCGCGAGCAACCTGCTCCGCGAACGTCCAGCCCATGGCCTCGGCGTGGACCGATTCGATCGCCGGGAACCGTGCGATGACGTCTTGCAGCGACTCGTAGGACAGCTCCCGCAACTCGGTCGCTTCCAGCGCCTCGATCGCATAAGGGCTGGGGGTGCTGCGCGGCGGCATGCCGCTGCCGACCCAGGCACCTTCGGCATGGAAGGACTTGTTGCGCTCCAGCCCGTCCGGGCTCAGGAAGTAGAAGCGCACCAGGCCTCCGGCTATCCACCACACATGCCGCGTCGGCTCGCCGATGCGAAGCAGCGTCTCCCCGGCCTTCAGCCGGCGCTGCGGCAGCGACTGCCAGTGTGCGGTCAGCGCGGGGTCCGCCGCGATCACGCGTGCGAGTGCTTCAGGCAGGCAGGCAACGCAATCGGCGGGGCGGGAATGAACCATGGTTAATGCGCCAGCGCGGCCGCGAAACGAGCATGCCGGCATCAACCGCAATGGAGCTTTGGATGGCCGGAGATGATAACGATTGGAATCACGCGCACCTGCTCGCCCTCGTGTGGACGCCCGCCTACGCCGCGGCCACGATGGCGGCCGGCTGGGGCGGCACCGCCATCCTGGCGGTGCACCTGTTCCTGACCCTCGGATGGTTTGCCGCGTTCGAGCGCTGGCGGCCCCACCGCCCGCACTGGCGCCGCACGCCGGCCGACGTTCGGCGTGACGCGTCCTTCCTCGGCATGAACGCCCTCGCCGACGGCCTGGCAGGTCTCGCACTCGCCGCCGCGACCTTGCAGCTCGCCGGCAGCGGGCCCGCCGCCGACCTGCCGCTCTGGGCCGCGGCCCCGCTGGCCGTGCTCGCGGCCGAGTTCGGCGCCTACTGGCTTCACCGTGCCATGCACCGCGGCGGCTGGGGCTGGCGCGTGCACATGGTCCACCACCGGCCCGAGGCGTTGAACGTCACCAACAACCTGACCACGCACCCGGTGAACGTGGTCCTGCTCAAGGCGGTGAAGCTGCTGCCGCTCGCGCTGCTGGGATTCAGCGCCGAGGCGGTGCTGCTGGCGGCGGTCTTCATGCAGCTGCAGTCGTTCGCGACGCACGCGAACACCCGCGGGCGCATGGGCTGGCTGAACTACATCGTGGGCACCGCGGAGCTGCACCGCTGGCACCACAGCACGCAGGTCCGGGAGGCCTTGAACTTCTCCACCGCGGTGCCCCTGTGGGACCAGCTCTTCGGCACCTTCCGCCACGCCGCGGGCCGCGAGCCGGCCGAGGTGGGCGTGGAAGGGCCGGGGGCCTACCCGGGCGCGACCGACACCTGGGCGCTGGTGGCCTTCCCGTTCACACGCGCCCGGCGTGCGCCCTGAGCGCGGCCGCGCTCAGGGTTTCGCGCCGGCCTTGGGCGGCGGCGCCATCGGCTTCACGTCGCCGCAATCGGCGGCCAGCCACTTGGCGTTCATCGTCATCTGCATGCTGCGCGGCTCGCCCTTGCGCTGGCTGGTGGTGGTGACCTTCACCGTGTAGCGCTCGGGGCTGGCGATGTTGGCTTCGCCTTCGCTCTCGCTCGGCGGCTGGGTGCACACCGAGCGCCACTTCCACTGCGTGGCGGTGCGGGTGATGAAGTCGGTCTTGCAACGACCCTCGTCGCTGCGCCAGCGGCCTTCGTCGAGCTGCTCGCGCGTCATGCAGATCTTCATGTTGCCGGCACCGCCGCTCGTGTCGACACCGCGCTGCTTCATCATGGCTTCCATCTGCTTGCGCGCCTCGGGCGGCATGTTCTGCATCTGGGCGGCCATGTCGGGCATCTGCACCTTCTGGCCGTCGACCAGGCGCTCGGTGGCCACCTGCCACAGCCCCGGCTTGATGGGCGGTGCGGTCTGCGCCTGTGCGACCGCCGCGCACGCCGCGATCAGACCGACCACCCGCCAACGGATGAGGCTGCTGAGTTTCATGAAGGCGCGCTCCGGCTGTCAGTGAGGACAGCGGCTACTGGACCACAGGCGCGTCGGGCAGTTCATTGGGATTTGCCTCAGGGCCGGTGCTCGGGAAGTAACGGTCCAGCATCTCGCCCACCGCGTCGACGGCCGCGTTCAGCCCGCCTTCGTAGTCGCCGCGCCGGAAGGCGTCGGCCATGCCGGCGGTGAGCGCCTTCCACTGTGCAGGGCTCACGTGCCGGGTCAGGCCGCGGTCGGCCACGATCTCGATCGCGTGCTCGGCCAGCAGCAGGTAGATCAGCACGCCGTTGTTGTGCTCGGTGTCCCAGACCCGCAGCTTGCCGAACAGCGTGATGGCGCGGTCACGCGCGCTCAGGTTGCGCCACAGGTACGACAGCGGCAGCCCGGCCTC
>DASWSY010000188.1:0-7255 GCA_036402415.1 Rhizobacter sp.
TTTCCTTGCCGTCGGCGACGATGGTGCCCACGCCGGTGCGGGTGAAGAAGGCCGGGATGCCGGCGCCACCGGCGCGCAGCTTCTCGGCCAGCGTGCCCTGCGGCGTGAATTCGAGTTCCAGTTCGCCGGCCAGGTACTGGCGCTCGAACTCCTTGTTCTCGCCGACGTAGCTCGAGATCATCTTCTTGATCTGGCGCGTCTCGAGCAGCATGCCGAGACCGAAGCCGTCGACCCCTGCGTTGTTGGAAATGGCGGTGAGGTTCTTCGCACCGCTGTCGCGCAGCGCCGCGATCAGCGCCTCGGGAATGCCGCACAGGCCGAACCCGCCCACGGCCAGCAGCTGGCCGTCTTTCACGACACCTTTCAGTGCCTCGGCGGCACTCGGGTACACCTTGTTCATCACGCCTCCAGCAAGGATTATTTGCAGCGCGCAAGCGTACTACGTAACGCATTACGTAGTCGTTACGTAGAATTCACTAACCACATACCCGGCCTGCCTTTTCGTTCCCCATGGTCCTGACGCCCGACGACTACCGCACCGCCTTCGACCTCGCGCCTGTCGGCCTGGTGCTGTCGCGCAACCGCCTCATGCTCGACTGCAACCGGCAACTGCTGGAGATGTTCGGCGCGAGCAAGGAGCAGGTGATCGGCCAGTCCTTCGAGATGCTCTACCCCACGCACGACGAATTCGAGCGCACCGGCCAGCGCATCGTGGCGAGCCTCGACGCCACCGGCTGGTATGCCGACGAGCGCGTGATGAAGCGCGTGGACGGCCCGCAGCGCGGCCAGCTCTTCTGGTGCCACGTCTCGGGCCGCGCGCTCGACCCGAAGGAGCCGCATGCGGCCGGCATCTGGTCTTTCGAGGACCTGTCGTCGCGGCGGCAGCTCAAGGCGGAGCTCACCGCGCGCGAGCGCGAGATCGCCGCGCTGCTGATCGACGGCCTGACCAGCAAGCTGATCGGCAAGCGCCTGGGCATCAGCCCGCGCACGGTCGACGTCTACCGTGCCCGGCTGATGCGCAAGTACGCCGCGAGCACCACGCCGGACCTCGTGCACAAGCTGCTGAGCGCCTGAGGGTCAGCCGGGGGTCACGGCGACCGGCGGCAACGGCACGCGCAGCACGAAGGTCGAGCCCTGCCCCGCTTGGCTGTGCGCCTGCAGCGTGCCGCCCATGGCGGCCACGATCTGCCGGCTGATGGCGAGCCCGAGGCCCACGCCCTGGCCCAGCCTCACGCCCGCACGACCCTGGGCATACGGCTCGAACACCTGTGCCAGCTCCTCGTTCGTCATGCCTGGGCCGCTGTCGGTCACGGCCACCTCGAAAAGCGGTGGTGCGTCTTCGTCGGGTCCGCCGACCCAGCGCCCCGACACCGTCACGGTGCCGCGATCTGTGAACTTGACGGCGTTCTGCAGCAGGTTGCTCACCACCTGCTGCAGACGTGGCGCGTCGACGAGCACGGGCTGGTCCTGCGCCTCGCAGCGCGCCTCGAAGAGGAGGCCCTTCTGCCGCGCCGCCAGCTCGCCGGGCGCCGTCATGCGCGTCCAGAGCACCGAGAGGCTCAGCGGCTCCGGCTGAAGCTGAACCGGCTTGGCGAGCGTCTGCTCGTAGGCGAGCGTGGCCTCCAGCACCTGGCTCAGGCCTCGCATGGACTCGGCCATGGCGTCGAGCAGGCGCGCCTGGAACGCCGGGTCGCGCTGCGTCTTCGCCATCTCGGCCCCGCTCGCCACAGCACCCAGCGTGCCGCGCAGCTCGTGCGACAGATACGCGAGGAAGCGGCCACGCGTTGCGACCGCGTCTTCCGCGAGCCGGCGTCCGCGCGCTTCGATGGCGCGCGCCTCGGCCAGGCCGCGCCGGCTGCGCCACAGCAGCGCCACGCCAACCAGAAGCGCCAGCAGCAACGGCCCACCCCACGCGAGCAGGCGGCCCCAGGGCACGCCGGGCTGAACGGTCACCACCAGCCAGCGCTGGGCGATGGCGCTGGCCTCGGCCTCGCTGACCGCGTCGAGCCCCTTTCGCAGGATCTGCACGAGCTCCGGCTGGTCGCGGCGCACGCCGAAGTACAGCTCGCTGTCGCCGCCCGCCACCGTGCCGGTGATGCGCAGCTTGCCGCCGAAGCGGCGCTCCAGCAGTTCGTTGACGACCTTCACGTTGCCAAGCGCGACATCGGCCGCACCTTCGGCCACGGCGGAGAGCACCTGGTCCTGTCGGTCGAGCTCGACGAGTTGGATGCCAGGGTGCCGTGCCTTCAGCTCGGGAATGAGGAAATGCTGCGTGAGCAACGCCACCTTGCGCGCACCGAACTCGCGCGTGTCGGTGATGAGGGAGCTGTCGTCGTCGCGCATCACGATCGCGGTCGGCACACGCGCGAACGGCCCGACGAACTCATAGTCGGCCCGGCGCAGCGGCGTGCGCACCAGGCCCACGATCACGTCGAGTTCGCCCGCGGCACCACGCGCGTAGACATCTGCAAACGACGACCCCAGCTCGCGCTGCACCGCGAGCCCCGTCTTGCGAGCCACGAGCCGCAGGTAGTCGATGCCCATGCCTTGCGGCTCGGAGAGATCGCCCTGACTCGTGATGGGCGAGAAGCTCGCATCGAAGCCGACGCGGATGTTGCCGTGCCGGCTGACCCACTCCTGCTCGGCCGGCGTGAGCTGCGCCACTTCACCCGACACGGCGCTGAGCGCTCCCGCCGGCAGCCAGCGAGCGGCCAGGAGCGAGCGATCGGCCGCCGTCACCGAGTCGAGCGCATGTGCGAGCACGGCGCGCAGTTCCTTCGCGTCGCGCCGCACGGTCGGACCGATCGGCACCGTGCCGGGCCCGAGGTTGCGCCGCACCACCAGGTTGGCCAGCAGCAGCTTCTCGACGTGGTAGACCACGACCTGCTGGTAGCCGACGAAGAGGTCGGCCGAACCGGAGGCCACGGCGCGCAAGGCCTGCTCGGGGGTGGCGAAGCGGGTCACCTGCGCCTGCGGAAACCGTGCTGCCATCAGCGCCGCGGCCGGCGTCTCCTCGACTACCGCCACGCGGTATTGGCCGAAGTTGCCGGTGGCCGAGATGTCGGGCAGGTCGCGCCGCGCCACGAGCACCTGATTGCCGACGAACACCGGCAGCGTGTAGAGCGCGGAGCCCTCCCCCGGCTGTGGTGGCGAATACGGGAGCATGTCGATCTGCCCGTCCCGCAGCGCCTGCAGGGCCGCCTCGTTGCTGTCGTAGCGACGGAATTCGAGCTTCATGCCGACACGGTCGGCCCACAGCGCAATGGTTTCGATGATGAAGCCGTGCGGCACGCTGGGCTCGGGCGGCGCGAAGTAATACGGCGGATATTCACGCGCCACGCCGAGCCGCAGCACGGGGTGGCCGCGCACCCAGGCCCGCTCGGCCGCCGAGAGTTCGACCATCGGCAACTGCGCTGCCGCGGCAGCGCCGGCCAGCAGCATCAAAAGGCCCACCACCGCACGCCAGACGCGGCCCATGGCCTCAGGCCACCAGGTCGCGCAGGCGATCCGGAAGCGGCATCGACTTCTGTTGCGGAAAGTTCACCCACACGACGGTGGCGCCGCCGGCGGCGCTGATGACGCCCGGCCGGTCGGTGCGCTCCATCGTCGTGAAGCTGTCGAAGCTGCTGCGGCCGAGGTTGGCCGCATAGGTCTTGAGGAGGATGGTGCCCGGGTACTCGAGCTGGATCAGGAAGTTGCAGAAGGCGTTGATGATCACGAAGCCTTCGCCTGCCGGATCGGGCGCGAAGCCGGCACCGTTGAGCCACTCGATGCGCGCCGTCTCCAGGTAGCGGAAGTAGCTCACGTTGTTCACGTGGCCCATCGCGTCCATGTCCCCCCAGCGGATGGGGAGGTGCATCTCGTGCACCAGGCGTTTCTGCTCGGGTATCTCGATGCGCATCTCGCCCTCCCAGGCTGTGCAGCTCAGTTCTTGTTCACACCCAATTCTGAATACAAACGATCGACCAGTGTGCGCAGTTCGGCGAGTTCGTTCTGCAAGGCGGCCTGCTGCGACTTCAGCGCCGCGAGCTCGCTCGTGGCGACGAAGTCTTCGGACTGCGGCGCGACCGGCATCGCCGACACGTCGACCGCACCGCACAGCAGGTGCGTCCAGCGCTGTTCGCGCGCACCCGGCGCACGCGGCAGCTTGAGGACGAGCGGCCCGCCCTTTTCCACGCTGCGCGCCGCCAACTCTTCAAGAAAGGCTTCGACCGACGACACGTCGGCAAAGCGGTGCAGCCTGTCGCAGTTCGCGCGCAGCTCCGAACTTGTCTGCGGCCCGCGCAGCGCCAGCACCGCCAGGAGCGCCACGCTCTGCGACGGCAGGCCCATCGCGCGGCCCATGTTGTGCTCGTGGCGCGCCACGCGGGAGCCGCTCGACTCGAACACCAGGTGCAATGCCTTCAGCGAATCGACGGCAGCCTGCACTTCCGACTCGGTGGCATTCATCACCGGGTCGCGCGCCGTCTTCTGGTTGCAGCCGAGCGTGAGCGAATTGAGCGACAGCGGGTAGCTGTCGGGAACTGTGTGCGCCTTCTCGACGAGGACGCCGAGCACACGCGCTTCGAGGAGCGAAAGCGGCCTCATGTCAGACGGCGAAGCCGTCATCCGCCTGGATCACCGCGCCGTTCACGAAATGGCTCTCGTTCGAGCACAGCATCATCAGCACGACGTCGAGGTCCTGCGGCTGGCCGACGCGCTTGCGCGGCAGCATGCTCACGAGCTTCTGGCCCTGCTCGGTGCTCCAGTGGTGGTGGTTGATCTCGGTGTCGATGTAGCCGGGGCAGATCGCATTCACGTTGATGCCGTAGCGTCCCCACTCCAGCGCCATCGCGCGCGTCATGTGGATCACCGCGGCCTTGCTCATGCAGTACACGCCGATCTGGCCCAGCACCTTCAGGCCCGCCATCGACGCGATGTTGACGATGCGCCCGCCCGTGTAGGTGCCCGGCGCCGCGCCCTTGGCCCGGGCCAGCATGCGCTTGCCCACCTCCTGCGCCACGAAGAAGGCGCCCTTGGTGTTGGTGTCCATCACGTAGTCGTAGTCGTCGGGCGTCACGTCGGTGAGCTTCTGCGTGGTGCTGACGCCGGAGTTGTTGACGAGGATGTCGATCGCGCCCGTCTCGGTCTCGGCGTGGGCGACGGCGGCCTTGATGCTGTCGGGGTCGGTCACGTCGAGGCGCACGACGTGGGCGTCGCCCCCCGCGGCTTCGATCTCCGCGCGCAGCGTCTTCAGGCGTTCGACCCGGCGGCCTGCCAGCACGACGGCAGCGCCCGCTGTCGCGAGCGTCTTCGCGAATTGCGTGCCGAGCCCGCTCGATGCGCCGGTGACCAGTGCCACGCGGCCGGACAGGTCGATGGTGTAGGCCATGTACTTCTCCTCTGATGTTCACTGCAATGGATGGCGATGAAGATAGCACGCGGCCTGCAGTGCGGGACTCATCGCCAGATGGCTTGAACTTAGAAGCGAACGATCGTTCTTTTCGGCCGATCGGCCAATTAGAATGCGCGGCGATTGTTCATCCAAGGAGCCTGCATGACCCCCGCCGAAATTCTTGCCCAGTACGGTCCCCGCGAGGCCATGGAATATGACGTGGTCATCGTGGGCGGCGGTCCGGCGGGCTTGTCGGCGGCGATCCGCCTCAAGCAGCTCGCCGAGAAGTCCGGCAAGGAAATCTCGGTGGTCGTGCTCGAAAAAGGCTCGGAGCCTGGCGCGCACATCCTGAGCGGCGCCGTGATGGACCCGATCGCGATGAACGAGCTCTTCCCGAACTGGAAGGAACTGGGCGCTCCGCTCAACCAGCCGGTCACCAAGGACGAGGCGCTGTTCCTGTCGGAAACGGGCGTGATGAGCACCCCGTCCTTCCTGATGCCCGACAACTTTCACAACCACGGCAACTACGTCATCAGCCTCGGCAACGTGGTGCGCTGGCTGGCGCAGCAGGCCGAAGCACTCGGCGTGGAGATCTTCCCCGGCTTCGCCGCCGCCGAAGTGCTCTACAACGAAGACGGCTCGGTCAAGGGCATCGCGACCGGCAACATGGGCATCAACAAGCAGGGCGAGCCCACCGACAACTTCCAGCTCGGCATGGAACTGCACGGCAAGTACACCCTCTTCGCCGAAGGCTCGCGCGGCCACCTGGGCAAGCAGCTCATCGCCAAGTACAAGCTCGATGCAGGGAAGGACCCGCAGGGCTACGCCATCGGCGTGAAGGAGATGTGGGAAGTCGACCCCAAGCAGCACCAGCCCGGCCTCGTGATCCACGCCGCGGGCTGGCCCTTGAAGAGCGACACCTATGGCGGCGGCTTCCTGTACCACATGGAAGACAACAAGGTGGTGCTGGGCTTCATCACCGGCCTCAACTACGAAAACCCGTGGCTGAGCCCCTTCGAGGAGATGCAGCGCTGGAAGACGCACCCCGCCATCCGCAAGCACATCGAAGGCGGCAAGCGCCTGAGCTACGGCGCCCGCGCCATCACCGCCGGCGGCCTGTTGAGCCTGCCCAAGACCGTGTTCCCGGGCGGCGCGCTGATCGGCTGCGACGCCGGCTTCCTGAACGGCCCGCGCATCAAGGGCAGCCACGCCGCGATGAAGACCGGCATGCTGGCCGCCGAGGCGGCCTTCGAAGCCGTGACCGCCGACCGCAAGGCCGACGAACTGAGCGCCTACCCGAAGGCCTTCGAAGCCAGCTGGCTCTACAAGGAACTGCACCAGGCCCGCAACTGGAAGGCGTGGTTCAAGTGGGGCCTGTGGGGCGGCACCATCGGCACCGGCATCGAGTACTGGCTGCTGCCCAAGCTCGGCATCAAGTCGCCTCCGTGGACCATGCACCGCGACAAGCCCGACCACGCTTACCTGAAGCCCGCCGACCAGTGCCCGAAGATCGAGTACCCGAAGCCGGACGGCAAGCTCACCTTCGACCGCCTGAGCTCGGTGTTCATCTCCAACACCAACCACGAGGAGCACCAGCCGGCACACCTGACGCTGAAGGACAAGTCAGTGCCGGTGAACATCAACCTCGCCAAGTACGCCGGCCCCGAGAGCCGCTACTGCCCGGCCGGCGTGTACGAGTTCGTGCCCGACGAGGCCAGCCCCGGCAAGGAACGTCTGCAGATCAACGCGCAGAACTGCGTGCACTGCAAGACCTGCGACATCAAAGACCCGACCCAGAACATCGTCTGGGTCACGCCCGAAGGCGGCGGCGGCCCGAATTATTCGGGCATGTGATCGACCGGGGGAGCTACACTCCCCGTC
>DASWSY010000189.1:0-1676 GCA_036402415.1 Rhizobacter sp.
GTACCGGCGTAGTCTTCCGGCGTCTCGACTTCCACGGCCATCATCGGCTCGAGGATGACGGGGCTGGCGCGACGCATGGCTTCCTTGAAACCCATGGAGGCGGCCATCTTGAACGCGTTTTCGTTCGAGTCCACATCGTGGTAGGAACCGAAGGTCAGCGTGGCCTTGACGTCGACGACCGGGAAACCAGCCAGCACGCCGTTCGGCAGTGTGTCGATGATGCCCTTCTCGACCGCGGGGATGTATTCACGGGGAACCACACCGCCCTTGATGGCGTCGACGAACTCGAAGCCCTTGCCCGGCTCTTGCGGCTCGAGCGTCAGCACGACGTGACCGTACTGACCCTTACCACCGGACTGGCGAACGAACTTGCCTTCGACGTCGGTTGCGGTCTTGCGGATGGTTTCGCGGTAGGCCACCTGCGGCTTGCCGACGTTGGCCTCCACACCGAACTCGCGCTTCATGCGGTCGACGATGATTTCCAGGTGCAGCTCGCCCATGCCGGAGATGATGGTCTGACCGGACTCTTCGTCGGTGCGCAGACGGAAGGACGGGTCTTCGGCAGCCAGACGGCCCAGCGCGATACCCATCTTTTCCTGGTCGGCCTTGGTCTTGGGCTCAACGGCCTGCGAGATCACCGGCTCAGGGAAGATCATCTTCTCGAGCGTGATGACGCTTTCCGGGTCGCACAGGGTTTCGCCCGTGGTGACGTCCTTCAGACCCACGCAGGCGGCGATGTCGCCAGCCAGAATTTCCTTGATTTCTTCACGCTGGTTGGCGTGCATCTGCAGGATACGGCCGATGCGCTCCTTCTTGCCGCGGATCGGGTTGTAGACGGTGGCGCCCGACTGCAGCACGCCCGAGTAGACGCGCACGAAGGTCAGCTGGCCGACGTAGGGGTCGGTCATCAGCTTGAAGGCCAGCGCCGAGAACTTCTCCTCGTCGGTGCGCTGACGCGTGATGGGCTGGTCGTCTTCGTCCGTACCCGACACCGGGGGAATGTCCAGCGGCGACGGCAGGAAGTCGATGACGGCGTCTAGCATGCGCTGCACGCCCTTGTTCTTGAACGCGGTGCCGCACAGCATCGGCTGGATCTCGGTCGCGATGGTGCGCTGACGGATCGCGAGCTTGATCTCTTCCTCGGTCAGGTCGCCCGTCTCGAGGTACTTGTTCATCAGGTCTTCGGTGGCTTCGGCGGCGGCCTCGACCAGCTTCTCGCGCCATTCCTGGGCGACTTCGACCAGATCAGCGGGAATGTCTTCGAAGGTGAACTTCATGCCCTGGGACGCTTCGTCCCAGATGATGGCCTTCATCTTGAAGAGGTCCACCACGCCCTTGAAGTTTTCCTCGGCGCCGATGGGAATGACCACGGGCACGGGGTTGGCCTTCAGGCGGGTCTTCATCTGGTCGACGACCTTGAAGAAGTTCGCGCCGGTGCGGTCCATCTTGTTGACGAACGCGAGGCGGGGCACCTTGTACTTGTTGGCCTGGCGCCAGACGGTTTCCGACTGGGGCTGCACGCCACCCACGGCGCAATAGACCATGCAGGCGCCGTCCAGCACGCGCATGGAACGCTCCACCTCGATGGTGAAGTCCACGTGCCCGGGGGTGTCGATGATGTTGATGCGGTGCTCGGGGAAGGACAGGTCCATGCCCTTCCAGAAGCAGGTGGTGGC
>DASWSY010000190.1:0-2503 GCA_036402415.1 Rhizobacter sp.
TCGACCTTCATCCGCGCCGCTGAGCTCGGAAGCTTCAACCGCGCGGCGCAGGTGCAAGGCACCACCGCGCAGGCCGTCAGCAAGAGCGTGCGGCAACTGGAGCAGCACCTGGGCGTGCGGCTCTTCCACCGCAGCACGCGCCAGAGCTCGCTGACCGAAGAAGGCCAGCGCCTCTTCGAGTCGGTGCGCGACAGCCTGGACGGGCTCACCGCGGCGCTGGCCGGCGTGCGCGACGCCGCCAAGGAAGACGAGGGCCTGATCCGCATCAGCGCCGGCGGCGCGACCGGGCGCAAGGTGATCCTCCCGCTCGTCGCCGGCTATCGCGCGCAGCACCCGAAGATCCGCTTCGACCTGCTGCTCGACGACGGCGCGACCGACACGGTGCGCGAGCGCATCGACCTCGGCTTCAAGGCCGGCAACGCGCCCGAGGCGCAGGTGGTGTCGCGCCGGCTCTTCCCGATCCAGCTCATCCTGTGCGCATCGCCGGCCTACCTGGCCCGGCGCGGCACGCCGTCGACGCTCGCCGAGCTGGAAGGGCACGACTGCATCGGCTACCGGCAGCCCGGCACGGCGCGCCCGGTGCCGTGGGAGTTCCAGGTCAAGGCGGAGACGGTGCAGCGCCGCATGAACCACGCGGTGACCTGCAGCGACCCGGAGGCGGAGATGCACGCGACGCTGCACGGCATGGGCATCGGGCAGATCGACAGCATCAACGCCGCGGAGTTCATCCGCGCCGGCGCGCTGGTGCCGCTGCTCGTGCGCCACACCAGCGAGCGCATGGGCCTGCACCTCTACTACGCGCAGCGCAAGGACATGCCGGCGCGCGTGCGGCGCTTCATCGACTACGCCGTCGAGGAACTGAAGGGCGGCACGTCCTTCCACGTGCCGCTCGCCGAGCTGCGCCGCCACGGCGCGGCTGCGGAGCTCAGATCCCTTCCTTCGTCGGCATGACCACCACCTGCTGCAGGTTCACGTGCCGCGGCTGCGAGACGATGAAGCCGACGGTGGCGGCGATGTCTTCGGCCTTCAGGAAGTCGATCGACTGCGCGGCGTTCTTCAGCCAGTCGATCGCCCCCTGGAAGGTGAAGTGGCTCTGCAGCTCTGTCTCGGTGATGCCGGGCTCGACGACCGACACACGGATGTTCTTCGGGCCGAGCTCCATGCGCAGGTGGCGCACGAGGTGGCTGACGAAGGCCTTGGTGGCCGAGTACACCGCGAAGTAGCCGTAGACGTACTGGCTGGCGATCGACGAGGTGTTGACGAGGTCGACCACCTTGCCCTGCGCCGCGGCCGCTTCGAGCTGCGGCACGAAGGCCTGGACCACGCGCATGGCGCCGGTCACGTTGAGGTCGATCTGCGCTTCCCATTCGCGCTGCGGCTGCTGGCCGATGGCGCCAGGCAGCATGAGGCCGGCGTTGTTGAAGACCAGGTCGGCGTTGCCGAACTCGCGCAGCACGGTGGCGGCAGCGGCCTCGACCGAGGCGGCATCGGTGACGTCGGTGGCGATGGCAAGCGCGGTGCCGCCCTGCCGGGCGATCTCGGAGGCGAGCTCGTCGAGCTGGCCCTTGCGGCGCGCCAGCAGCGCGACACGGGCGCCGCGCGAGGCGAGCAGGAGCGCAGTGGCGCGGCCCATGCCGCTTGACGCGCCGGTGACGACGGCCACGCGGCCGGCCAGGTCCTGGGTGAGGGTGCGAGAGAGGCTCATGCGATTTCTCCTGTGGGTTCGGTTGACGTTCGCCGGTGTCGACGACGGAACGAACTCTAGGAATTGCCGGCCTGCCGCAGTAGAAAGGTATGGGTGATATCAGTCACAACCAGTGGTTGTGACTGGCTTGCGAAGGGCAATCGCCTTCCCGCACCTACGCGATCACACCGTTCCGACCCCGACCAGCATCTCGCACGGGCCGACGAAGCCGCCCTTCGTCTCGAACGAGGACAGCGCCACCTCGATGTCGTGCCACACCTGAGCCCGCTCTGGCTCGTCGAGTGCCGACATCATCTGGTGCAGCGCACCGAAGGACTCGCGCTCGAAACGCATGCATTCCTTCGCGCTCGGCAGCTTCACCGGCGAGGGCACGCGACGGACCGCGATGTCCTTGAAGCCGGCCTTGGCAAAGGCGGCTTCGAGCGCGCCCTCGCCACCGAGCGAGAACGGCCCGGGTTGGCCGGGAAGCGGCGGCGCGAGTTTGGCGCGCTCGCGGATGATCTTCACCGGGATCGAGAAGAATTCGTTGCGATCCGGCGTCGAATAGACGATCGCCGCGACGCGCCCGCCGGGCTTGAGCGCATGCTTCATGCCCGCCAGTGCCCGCTGCTGGTCGGGAAAATAGATGAGCCCGACCCGGCTGATCGCGACGTCGAACGACGCCGCCGGCAGGCTCGTGAGGGCCTCGCCATCCAGCTCGCGCACCGCGACGATTCCCCCGAGGCCCGCGGCCTGCGCATCGCGTTCGGCATGCTCCAGCAGCGCCGGCGCGATGTCGGTCGCGAGCACGTGGCCGCC
>DASWSY010000191.1:0-20256 GCA_036402415.1 Rhizobacter sp.
CTTCCGGCAGAACGGCGGCAGCTACCAGCCGCCGCGCCTGGTGCTGTTCCGCGGTGCCACGCCCACGGCATGCGGTACCGGCCAGGCGGCCATGGGGCCGTTCTACTGCCCCGGCGACAAGAAGGTCTACATCGACCTCGCCTTCTACGACACGCTCAAGAACCAGCTCGGCGCGCCCGGCGAATTCGCGCAGGCCTACGTCATCGCGCACGAGGTCGGCCACCACGTGCAGGACGAACTCGGCGTGACCGCCAAGGTCGACGGCATGCGCGGGCGCCTGAGCCAGTCGCAGAACAACGCGTTGAGCGTTCGCGTCGAGCTGCAGGCCGACTGCTTTGCCGGCATCTGGGCGCACCATTCGCAGGAGTCGAAGAAGTGGCTCGACCCGGGCGACATCGAGGCCGCGATGAATGCCGCGCAGAAGATCGGCGACGACGCGCTGCAGCGCTCCGCAGGCCGCGCCGTGGTGCCCGACAGCTTCACCCACGGATCGAGCGCGCAGCGCCAGCGCTGGTTCGGCGCGGGCTATCAAAGCGGCGATGTCAAGTCCTGCGACACCTTCAATGCACGCAATCTTTGAGCATTGATGGTGAAAAATGCCCGTGGTTATTGAATAGTTTGCTATGAAATAAGTAGCAATGCAGCCAGCGCGGAGTTTGTCGCGCCGCTGTCACTGCCATTTTTTGCGGCAGTGCGACAATAGAAGGCTTAATGACAAGCTCCTTCTCCAATCTATCGCTGGCGGAACCGCTGGCGCGCGCCGTAGCCGAAATGGGCTACGAGACCATGACTCCCATCCAGGAACAGGCCATTCCGGTCGTGCTTTCGGGGCAGGACGTGATGGGGGCCGCGCAGACCGGCACCGGCAAGACCGCGGCGTTTTCGTTGCCGCTGCTGCAGCGCATGCTCAAGCACGAGAACGCCTCCACCTCGCCCGCGCGGCATCCGGTGCGTGCGCTGGTGCTGCTGCCCACGCGCGAACTGGCCGACCAGGTGGCCCAACAGGTCAAGCTGTACGCCAAGTACACCAACCTGCGCAGCACGGTGGTGTTCGGCGGCATCGACATGAAGCCTCAGACGCTCGAGCTCAAGAAGGGCGTCGAAGTGCTGGTGGCCACGCCGGGCCGGCTGTTCGATCACATCGAGGCCAAGAACGCGGTGCTCAACCAGGTGGAATACGTGGTGCTCGACGAGGCCGACCGCATGCTGGACATCGGTTTTCTGCCCGACCTGCAGCGCATCCTGAGCTACCTGCCCAAGCAGCGCACCACGCTGCTGTTCTCGGCCACCTTCTCGCCCGAGATCAAGCGGCTGGCAGGCAGCTACCTGCAGAACCCGGTCACCATCGAGGTGGCACGGCCGAACGAAACGGCCTCCACGGTCGAGCAGCACTTCTACAGCGTGACCGACGACGACAAGCGCCGCGCGCTCAAGCAGATCGTGAAGCAGCGCGGCATCACGCAGGCCTTCGTGTTCGTCAACAGCAAGCTCGGCTGTGCGCGCCTGGCGCGTTCGCTCGAGCGCGACGGCCTTCGCACCACCGCGCTGCACGGCGACAAGAGCCAGGACGAACGGCTGAAGGCGCTCGACGCCTTCAAGCGGGGCGAGGTCGACGTGCTGGTCTGCACCGACGTGGCCGCGCGCGGCCTCGACATCGCCGACCTGCCGGCCGTCTTCAACTTCGA
Organism: Rhizobacter sp.; assembly: GCA_036402415.1. Classification (GTDB taxonomy): domain Bacteria; phylum Pseudomonadota; class Gammaproteobacteria; order Burkholderiales; family Burkholderiaceae_C; genus Rhizobacter. The sequence goes on from DASWSY010000191.1 coordinate 1,686, forward strand.
CGTGCCGTTCAACGCCGAAGACTACGTGCACCGCATCGGCCGCACCGGCCGCGCAGGGGCCTCGGGCCTCGCGATGACGCTGGTGACCCGCGAGGACAACCGGCTCGTCGCCGACATCGAGAAGCTCATCAAGAAGAAGATCGAGCTCGAACCCCTGGAACTGGACGACGGGCGGCCCGTGCGCGAGCGGGACGACCGTCGCCGCGGGCGCGGCGAGGGGGTGGCCGAGGAAGCCGCGCCGAGGCCGCGCGCTCCGGCGCCGAGGACGGCAGCGCGTGATCCGTTCTTCGACAAGCCCTACGAGCCGAGCGTGTCCGCCGAGGCGCCGGCCTGGGACAACGGCAAGGCCGCGCCGGCCCCGGCGGGTCGCGGGCTATCGCCCAACATCAAGCCCAAGAAGAAGGTGGCCGCGCTCTTCGGTGCCAAGCCGCCGCCGGCAGCGTCGGGCAACTGAACGACGCTTCGCTCGCTCAGCTGGCGAGGAACGAGAACACGGCCGGCACGTCGGCCGGCATGGGCGTGGGCGAGGATTTCCACCGCGCCACCGTGTCGGTGCGCGTCCAGCCCTGGGGCAGGGTCAGGCCGCAGCTCACCGACAGTGAGGTGTCGCCCTTCAGGTGCGAGACGAGTGCCGCCAGGAGCGCCTCGTTGCGATAGGGCGTTTCGATCACGAGCTGGGTCTGGCCGGCCCGGCGTGACAGGGCGTCGAGCTCGCGGATGCGGGCACCACGCTCCGCCGACTCGACCGGCAGGTAGCCGACGAACGCGAAGCTCTGGCCATTCAGCCCGCTTGCGGCCAGTGCCAGCATCAGGGAGCTGGGCCCGCTGAGCGCGAGCACGGGAATCCTGGAGGCGTGCGCGGCCTGGACCAGGGCGGCGCCCGGATCCGCCACGGCGGGCAGGCCCGCCTCCGAGATGAGGCCCAGGTCGTGGCCGTGCAGCGCCGGGGCGAGCAGGGCCTGCCAGTCGGGCGGGGCAGGGGCCTTCTGGCCTTTCGCGGGCCGCGGCAGCTCCACGATCGACAGGGTCTGCAGCGGCTGTGCCAGGGGCACCACCTCGTTCACCCGCTTGAGAAAGGCGCGCGTGGTCTTTGCGTTTTCGGCTGCCCAATGGGTGAGCCGCGCCGCGGCCTCCAGTACGCCGTGGGGCAGCACCTGGCGCAGATCGGTGCCGTCATCGGCGCCCAGGTCGAGCGTGTTGGGCACCAGGATCAGGCGCCCCGGCGACGGGCTCATGGGACCAGCGGGTCGATCCCCGCCCCGCGCAGAAGCTCGCAGGTCTTGATGAGCGGCAGGCCCACGAGCGCGGTGGGATCGTCCGACTCGATGGCACTCAGCAGGGCGATGCCGAGGGCTTCCGACTTGGCGCTGCCGGCGCAGTCGTAGGGCTGCTCGGTGCGCAGGTAGTGCTCGATCTCGGCATCGCCCAGCTCGCGGAACCGCACGGTGACCGGCACCAGGGCGCTCGCTTCGTAGCCTTTGGCCAGGCAGACCACGGCGACCGCCGTCTGGAACACGACGGCGCGGCCGCTCATGGCGCGCAGCTGCTCGATGGCCCGGGCGTGGCTGCCGGGCTTGCCGATGGGCTGCCCGTCAAGGTCGGCGACCTGGTCGGAGCCGATGATCGCGGCCTGCGGAAAGCGCGTGGCCACCGCGCGGGCCTTGGCCAGGGCCAGTCGCAGCGCCAGGACCGGCGGCGTTTCGCCGGCCGAGGGGGTTTCGTCCACGTCTGGGGCGTGCACCTCGAAGGGCACCCGCAGGCGTTGCAGCATTTCGCGTCGATAGCGCGACGTCGAACCCAGGATCAGGGGAGGGCGTTCGGTCATGGGTCGGCATTGTCGCCGCAGGTGCACGCATAAACTGGCGCCATGAAAGCGCGCGACCTGGACCCCTTGAAGCTCGACGTGGAAGCCCTGGCCAAGGCCTCGGCTTCGCTAGACGGAGAGTGGCCGCTGACTGAGCTGGAGCGCCTGGCGGCGTCCGCCGCTGCGGGCACGGCCGCGGGGACGGTGGCCTGGCGGGTGCAGGGCGAACATCGCCCGGTGCGTGGCGGCCCGCCCGAGGTGTGGCTGCACCTCACCGCCGATGCCGGCGTCAAGCTCGAATGCCAGCGCTGCCTGGGGCCGGTGCCGGTCGACGTGCATGCAAAACGGTCATTTCTTTTCGTGCCCGGGGAGGACGCCGCCGCAGAACTCGATGCTGAAAGCGAAGATGACGTGCTGGCGCTGACGCGGGCCCTGGACTTGCGTGCCTTGGTCGAAGACGAACTGCTGCTGGAACTGCCGCTCGTGCCGCGGCATGAGGTCTGCCCGGACCCCTTGCCCCTGCAGGAGCAGGACGCGGAGGCGGTCGAGGAAAAACCCAATCCGTTCGCAGTTCTCGCTTCGCTCAAGCGAGGCGGCCTGCCCAATTAGGCGCCGCCCGGCAACATGCTGCTAGAATCGCGGGCTTTCCGTTTGGGTGTCGTCCGCCCACGGCACCAAACCCTGCCTCCCGTGCTCGTCCTGTCCCGGGGCAAGAGCCGCAGGAGACCTAAGGAGCAATTCCATGGCTGTCCAGCAAAACAAGAAGTCGCCTTCCAAGCGCGGCATGCACCGTTCGCACAACGCCCTGACCAACCCGGGCACCGCGATCGAGCCGACCACCGGCGAGACGCACCTGCGCCACCACATCAGCCCCAACGGTTTCTACCGTGGGCGCAAGGTGCTCAAGAGCAAGGCCGACGCCTGATTTCCAGCGGCCCGGGGCGCCCTGAGGCGCCTGTTCGCGACGAATCGCGTTCACCGCTGATGCTTGAAGCCACATCCCCACCCGGCCTGCGCGACGCTGCAGTGTCGGGTGTTTGCATTTCTGCGTGACCATTTCCATGACCCGCCCTGTGACGCATCCTGTCAACGACATGGTTCGTCTTTCTGTCGATTGCATGGGGGGTGACCACGGTCCGTCGGTCACCCTGCCTGCGTGCCGCGCCTTCCTGAACGCACACCCCAAGGCCGAGCTCATCCTGGTCGGCAAGGCCGAAGCGCTGGCCGAAGCGGCGCAGTGGGAGCGTTGCACCGTCGTCGCGGCCAGCGAAGTGGTCGAGATGGACGACCCGATCGAGGTTGCGCTGCGCAAGAAGAAGGACTCGTCGCTGCGCGTGGCGCTGAACCAGCTGAAGGCCGGGGCCGACGGCCAGGCGCCAAGGGCTCACGTCTGCGTCTCCGCGGGCAACACGGGCGCCTTGATGGCGGTCGCGCGCTACCTGCTCAAGACGATGGAGGGCATCGACCGGCCTGCGATCGCCACCGTGATGCCCAACGAGCGCGACGGTTTCACGACCGTGCTCGACCTCGGCGCCAACGTCGACTGTTCTCCGGAGCACCTGCTGCAGTTCGCCGTCATGGGCAGCGCGCTGGTGTCGGCCGTGGAAGGCAAGGAGAACCCGACGGTCGGCCTCCTCAACATCGGCGAAGAGATCATCAAGGGCAGCGAAACCATCAAGAAGGCCGGCGAACTGCTGCGCGCCGCGGCCGAGGGCCAGCACATCAACTTCTACGGCAACGTGGAAGGCAACGACATCTTCAAGGGCACGACCGACATCGTGGTCTGCGACGGCTTCGTCGGCAACGTGGCACTCAAGACGGCCGAAGGCCTGATCTCGACGCTCGTGGGCTTCATCAAGCAGGAATTCAGCCGCAACCTCTTCACCAAGATGGCGGCCCTGGCGGCACTGCCCGTGCTCAACAGCCTCAAGCGGCGCATCGACCCCCGCCGGTTCAACGGCGCCGCCCTGCTGGGCCTGCGCGGACTCGTCTTCAAGAGCCACGGATCCGCCGACGCCTTCGCGTTCGAGGGGGCGCTCAATCGGGCTTATGATGCGGCCCGCAATTGTTTGCTTGACCGGGTGCACGACCAGATTCAAGAGACGCTCCAGGCGATGCCCCCGGGCCTCACTGCAGAAGAGTCTGCGAATTCGGGTGACGCCGCCCTCGCTGCATGACCTCACCTTCTTCTGCCGGCTATTCGCGCATTTCGGGCACTGGCAGCTTCTTGCCGCCCAAGCGCGTGAGCAACGCTGACTTGGCCGCCCAACTCGCAGCCCAGGGCATCGAGACGTCGGACGACTGGATCATTGCCCGCACCGGCATCCATGCGCGTCATTTCGCGGACGCCGACGTCGCCTGCAGCGACCTCGCCGTCGAAGCCGCCCGCCAGGCGCTGGCCGCCGCGAACGTCGAAGCCTCGCAGATCGACCTCATCATCCTGGCCACGTCGACGCCCGACATGGTGTTCCCGTCGACCGCCTGCATCGTGCAGCGCAAGCTCGGCATCCAGGGCTGCGCGGCGTTCGATGTCCAGGCCGTGTGCTCGGGTTTCGTCTATGCGCTGACGGTGGCCGATTCGATGATCCGTACCGGCGCGGCGAGCAAGGCGCTGGTGATCGGCTCCGAAGTGTTCTCCCGCCTGCTCGACTTCAGCGATCGCACCACCTGCGTGCTGTTCGGGGACGGCGCCGGCGCGGTGGTGCTCGAAGCCAGCGAGACGCCGGGCATCCTCGCCACCGAGCTGCATGCCGATGGCCGCCACGTCGAGATCCTCTGCACGCCAGGGGCCGTGTCCAACGGGCAGGTGATGGGCGTTCCGTTTCTGAAGATGGACGGGCAGGCCGTGTTCAAGCTGGCCGTGGGCGTGCTCGAGGAGGTGGCCCGCTCGGTGCTGCTGAAGGCCAACCGCGACACGTCCGACATCGACTGGCTGATCCCGCATCAGGCCAACATCCGCATCATGCACGGCACGGCCAAGAAGCTGAAGTTGCCGCTGGAGAAGGTCATCGTCACCGTCGACGAGCACGGCAACACTTCGGCGGCCTCGATCCCGCTGGCGCTGGATGCCGGCGTGCGCGCGGGCTCCATCCGGCGCGGTGACACGCTGATGCTGGAAGGCGTGGGCGGCGGCTTCACCTGGGGCGCCGTGCTGCTGGACTTCTGAGCCGCAGCCAGGCGATGCGCCGCCGCGTGCGGCCGTGGACAACAGACGACAAGAAGGCGTTGGGATGAGACCGTTTGCATTCGTATTTCCTGGTCAGGGCTCGCAGTCCGTCGGCATGCTCGACGCCTGGGGCGACCACCCGGCCGTGCGTGCCACGCTGGCCGAAGCGTCGGAGGTGCTGGGCGAAGACGTCGCCGGCACCCTCCACGCCGGCCCGAAGGAAACGCTGGACCTCACCACCAACACCCAGCCCTACATGCTGACGGCGGGCGTGGCCTGCTACCGGGCGTGGATGGCTGAAACGGGCGCTGCACCCGAGGTGGTGGCCGGCCATTCGCTGGGGGAATACAGCGCGCTGGTGGCGGCAGGAAGCCTCACGCTCGCGCAGGCGCTGCCGCTGGTGCGGTTCCGCGCGCAGGCGATGCAGCAGGCCGTGCCCGTCGGCCAGGGGGGCATGGCGGCGATCCTCGGGCTCGACGCCGCCCAGGTGATCGAGGGCTGTGGCGAGGCGGCCGCCGAGGTCGGTCAGCCGGTGGAGGCTGCGAACTTCAACGACCCCAAGCAGACGGTGATCGCCGGGACCAAGGCCGCCGTGGACCGGGCCTGCGAAGTCCTCAAGGCCAAGGGCGCCAAGCGTGCGCTGCCGCTGGCCGTGTCCGCCCCGTTTCACTCGAGCCTGATGAAGCCGGCCGGCGAGCAACTCAAACAGCGTCTGGCCGACACCACGTTCGCGGTGCCGCAGATTCCGCTCATCAACAACATCGACGTGGCGGTGCAAACCGATCCCGAGGCGATCCGCGAGGCGCTGTATCGCCAGTCTTTCGGTGCGGTGCGCTGGGTCGAGACGATCCAGGCCATCCGGGCGCGCGGCCTCTCGCACATCGTCGAGTGCGGCCCGGGCAAGGTGCTGGCCGGCATGGTCAAGCGCATCGACGCCGAGGCCACGGGTCTTGCGATGTACGACCCGGCCACCCTGGCCGATGTGAAGGGAGCCCTGGCATGAGCAGCGAGCTTCAATTCGCCGGGCAGGTGGCGCTGGTGACCGGTGCGTCGCGCGGCATCGGCCGGGCCATCGCCTTGCAACTCGCCTCCCAGGGACTGAAGGTGATCGGCACCGCCACCACCGACGCTGGTGCGCAGGCCATCACCGACGGCCTGGCAGGCCATGCGGGCAGTCGGGGCATCTGCCTCAACGTGAACGACGGCCCGGCCCTCGAAGCCGCCATCGACGCCATCGTCAAGGAGCACGGGGCCCTGCACGTGCTGGTCAACAACGCCGGCATCACCCGCGACATGCTGTCGATGCGCATGAAGGACGAGGATTGGGATGCGGTGATCGACACCAACCTGAAGGCCGTCTTTCGTGCGAGCCGTGCGGCCACCAAGCCCATGATGAAGCAGCGCTACGGCCGCATCGTCAACATCACCAGCGTGGTGGGTGCCAGCGGCAACCCCGGTCAGGCCAACTACGCGGCCGCCAAGGCAGGCGTGGCCGGCATGACACGATCGCTCGCGCGCGAATTGGGCAGCCGCGGCATCACCGTCAACTGCGTTGCGCCCGGCTTCATCGACACGGACATGACGAAGAAGCTGTCCGAGCAGCAGACCAGCGCGCTGATGGCGCAGATTCCGCTCGGCCGGCTGGGCCAGGCCGCGGACATCGCCAATGCGGTGGCCTTCCTGGCATCCCCCCAGGCCGGCTACATCACCGGCACCGAGTTGCATGTCAACGGCGGCATGTTCATGAACTGAGCCTTCCATCCACTCGAATCACCACCGGTTTCTTGCCCGCCGGCAGTGCCTTGGGCGTGTCTTAGAGCACCCACCCTACAGGCCGTAGAATCTCGGGCTGTTTACGTAAACCCTCCTGGAGGAGTCATGAGCGATATCGAAGCACGTGTGAAGAAGATCATTGCCGAGCAACTCGGCGTGCCCGAGGCCGATGTGTCCAACGAAAAGGCATTCGTGGCCGACCTGGGCGCGGACTCTCTTGACACGGTGGAACTGGTGATGGCGCTGGAAGACGAATTCGGCATCGAGATCCCCGACGAAGAAGCCGAGAAGATCACCACCGTCCAGTTGGCGATCGATTACGCCCTGAAGCACCAGAAGGCCTGATTTCCGCGGAGCTGTATCCATGTCACGTCGCCGCGTCGTCATCACCGGCCTAGGGCTCATCAGCCCGGTCGGCAACACGGTGGAAGAAGGCTGGGCCAATCTCGTGGCCGGCAAGTCCGGCATCGACACGATCACGAGGTTCGATGCCTCGGGCTTCAGCTGCCAGTTCGCCGGCGAGGTCAAGGGCTTCAAGGTCGAGGACTACATCCCCGGCAAGGAAGCTCGCCACATGGACACCTTCATCCACTATGGCATCGCCGCTTCGGCGCAGGCCATCCAGGATGCCGGCCTGCCCACGGGCGACCAGCTCAACGAAGAGCAGGCCGAGCGCATCGGCTGCCTGGTGGGTTCGGGCATCGGCGGCCTGCCGATGATCGAAGAGACGCACGGCGAATACACCTCTCGCGGCCCGCGGCGCATCTCGCCGTTCTTCGTGCCAGCCTCGATCATCAACATGATCTCGGGCCACGTGTCGATCCGCTTCGGCTTTACCGGCCCGAACCTCGCGATCGTCACCGCCTGCACGACCGGCCTGCATTCCATCGGCCAGGCTGCGCGCCTGATCGAATACGGCGACGCCGACGTGATGATCGCCGGCGGTGCCGAATCGACGATCTCGCCGCTGGGCATCGGCGGCTTCACCGCGCCGCGCGCGCTGTCCTCGCGCAACGACGACCCGAAGACGGCCTCGCGCCCGTGGGACAAGGACCGCGACGGGTTCGTCCTGGGCGAGGGCGCCGGCGTGCTGGTGCTCGAAGAGTACGAACACGCCAAGAAGCGCGGCGCCAAGATCTATGCCGAACTGGCCGGCTTCGGCATGGGGGCCGATGCGTACCACATGACCGCGCCCAACGTGGACGGCCCCAAGCGCTCGATCCGCGCGGCGCTGCGCAATGCCGGCATCGACGGCAGCCAGGTGCAGTACCTGAACGCACACGGCACGTCCACACCGCTCGGCGACGTGAACGAGACCAACGCGATCAAGCTCGCGTTCGGCGACCACGCGCGGAAGCTGGTCGTGAACTCGACCAAGTCCATGACCGGCCACCTGTTGGGCGGCGCGGGCGGCATCGAGTCGGTGTTCACGACGCTGGCCGTGCAGCGGCAGGTGTCGCCGCCCACCATCAACATCTTCAACCAGGATCCCGAGTGCGACCTCGATTACTGCGCCAATACGGCGCGGGATCTGAAGATCGATTACGCCGTGAAGAACAACTTCGGATTCGGCGGAACCAACGGCACCCTGGTGTTCAAACGCATCTGAACACGCCGTCGAGCGGGAGCTTCGGCGGCTGTCATGCACGCGCCTCCTCCGTACCAGATCACATTGCGGCGCTTCGGCGTTTGGCGGGTCGGGTGTGCGGTGCTGGTCGCGGCCTCTGGGCTCGCGACCGGCGCATGGGCGTTGACGGCCGCGAAAGTTCACCCTGTGGCGCTGTGGGTTTCGCTCGCCGTGTGGGCCGTGGCCTCGATCGCGGTGCGGGTCCAGATGTCGCGGCTCGCACCGGTCAGCCTGCGCTGGGACGGTCAGGCATGGCACGTCGGCCCGGTGACCACGGTGGGCGAGGAGCCCCAGGCGGGGACGGTGTCGGTTTCGATCGACCTTGGCGCCTGGATGTTGTTGCGCTTCGTTCCGGCGGGCGCACGGCGCGGCGTGTGGCTGCCGGCACAGCGCCGCGGCCACGAAGCCGCCTGGCATGGCCTGCGCGCTACGGTATATTGCGCGCGGCCTGTTGCCTTGCCCATCGCTGCGCACTTCTGAAGATCGCTGATGACCGCCACTGACGCCGATGCACCGCTGATCGAACGCGTCAAGCAGGGTGACGTGAAGGCGTTCGAGATGCTGGTGGTGAAGTACCAGCGGCGAATCGAGCGCCTGATCGGCCGCATGGTGCGTGACGTCGACCTGGTGCCCGACATCGCCCAGGAGACCTTCATCCGTGCCTACCGGGCGATCCCGCAGTTCCGCGGTGAGAGTGCCTTCTACACCTGGCTGTACCGCATCGCGGTGAACACGGCCAAGAAGGCGCTGGTGGACCTCAAACGCGACCCGATCGTGACGGAATCCGCACGATCCGCCCGCGACGAGGAGGACGAAACTTCCCGGGTTGAATCCGAACTAAGCCACGGCGAAACCCCCGATGCGATGCTGGCGAGCAAGGAGATTGCCTCCGCCGTGAACGCATCCATCGAAGCGTTGTCCGAGGACTTGCGGCAGGCCATCACGCTGCGCGAAATCGAAGGGCTCAGCTATGAAGAAATTGCTGAAGTCATGAACTGCCCGATCGGCACCGTCCGGTCCCGCATTTTTCGCGCGCGTGAAGCGATTGCGCAGCGGCTTCGGCCTCTGCTGGACACGCGGGAGGGCGAGCGCTGGTAGCGCCGTGGCATGACGATGGTTTGGAGTGTTGGAGGTTGTGATGTCTCAACGATCTGAAGCCGAAAGGCCTGCGACAGAGGACTTGTCGGCGCTGATGGACGGCGAACTGGACGTGTCGGCGCTGACGGCGGCATGCCGCGCGTGGCGCGACGACCCCGAGGTGCGTCGGCAGTGGCACGCGTATCACCTGATCGGCGATGTGATGCGTTCGGAAGATCTGGTTTCGCGTCCGGAGCACGATGCTGCGTTCCTCGTGGCCTTGCGCCAGCGCATGGCCGAGGAGCCGGTGGTCCTTGCGCCGTCGCCCATGGTGGCGCAAGCGCAGGTGGCCACCCGGGCGCGCCGCGCCTGGAGGGCGCCGGCCGCGGTGGCGGCGGGCTTCGCTGTGGTGGCGGGCACGCTGGTCGTGACGCAGATGTCCTTGCGTGCGCCAGCAGATGCGGCAATGGCCCAGTCGTCGTCGCCTGCACAGACCGTTGCGCTGTCGGACAAGGCGGCTTCGGCAACGGCGGATCCGCAAGGCATGGTGCTCAACGGCAAGATCGTCCGCGATGCCCGCCTGGATGAGTACCTTGCGGCGCACAAGAAGTTCGGTGGCAGTTCGCTGCCAGGGGGGCCGTCGGGCTTCCTGCGCAACGCATCGGTGGAAGTGCCGGCGCGCTGATCGACCATGCTGCTTCGCCTGCCCGCTTTCGTCGTTGCGTGTGCCGCAGTTGCTTCCGTCCCTCTGGCACATGCGCAGCCGGCGCTGCCGGGTGGGGATCCGCTGGTCGAGGCGCGTGAGACGCGCACCTGGCTGACGCGCATTCAGCAAGCGGCCAACAAGCGCAACTTCGTTGGCACGGTCGTCGTGAGTGCCGGTGGCACGGTCGCCAGCACCCGCATCGCACACTATGGCGAGGGACGTGACCAGTTCGAGCGCATCGATTCCCTCGACGGTCAGGTGCGAACCGTGTTCAGGCACAACGACCTGGTGCACACCGTGTGGCCTCAGCGCCGCGTCGCGGTGGTCGAGCAGCGCGATCAGATGAGCTCGTTCCCCGGCCTGCTGCAGGCCGGACACGACCGTGTGCAGGAGTTCTACGAGCTGAAGGCCATCGCCATCGAGCGTGTGGCCGGGCACGAGGCTAACGTTCTCCTGCTGAAGCCACGCGACAAATTGCGTTTCGGCTATCGGCTCTGGACCGAGAAGACTTCGGATCTCCTGCTGCGTGCCGAAGTGCTGGGCGAGCGGGGAGAGGTCCTGGAGTCCTCGGCCTTCTCCGAGGTCTCGATCGGCGTGCGTGCGCAGCCCGACAACGTCGTGCAAGCGGTGAAGAAGCTGGATGGCTACAAAGTCATCAAGCAGCAGCACGTGTCGACCCGGCCGGAAGGCGAAGGCTGGACGCTCAAGGTGGAGGTGCCTGGGTTCAAGCTCGTCAGCTGCGTGAAGCGCCATCTCGACGATCTCGCACGCGGAGGCTCGGTCGGCGGAGGGCAGACCCTGCAGACGGTGTACTCCGACGGGTTGACCTATGTTTCGATCTTCATCGAGCCCTTCAATGCAGAGCGCCACCGGCCCATCGTGACGGCCATCGGTGCCACGCAGACCATGACACGCAAGGACGGCGACTGGTGGATCACGGCGATGGGTGACGTTCCGGCGTCCACCTTGAAACAGTTCGCCCACGGTTTCGAGCGCAAGAAGTAGTTTCGACGTGTGCCCGGCCTCGGAGGCCGGCGCTTCAGGGGTCAATTCGGGGAGTTTTCATGCGGACCGGCATCTTGGTTGCGAATGGGCGTTCGTGGCGGCAGCATGGGTGGATGCTCGCCCTGGCCATGTGGATGGCTCTCGGCATGGCGCTGGTGCCTCGTCTGGGTCAGGCTCAGGCCCGCGACCTGCCGGACTTTGCTGACCTCGTCGAGCGGGTCGGCCCCGCGGTGGTCAACATCCGCACCACCGAGCGAGCGGCGGAAGGTCTGCGCACGCCCTTTCGACGCCGGTCACCGGCCCTGCAGGGAAGCGATGAGGTGCCCCGTGGCGAGGGCTCTGGCTTCATCATCAGCGGCGATGGCTTTGTGCTGACCAATGCGCACGTCGTCGAGGGTGCGACCGAGGTGTACGTCACCCTCACCGACAAGCGTGAGTTCAAGGCCAAGATCATCGGTGCCGACGACCGAACCGACGTGGCGCTGGTCAAGATTGATGCGAACAGCCTGCCCGTGCTGCGCATTGGCGATGCGAACCGTCTGCGCGTCGGTGAGTGGGTCGTGGCGATTGGTTCCCCTTTCGGCCTGGAGAACAGTGTCACGGCGGGCATCGTCAGCGCGAAGCAGCGTGAAACGGGTTCCGACGTGCCGCTCCTTCAGACCGACGTGGCCGTGAATCCCGGTAACTCCGGTGGGCCGCTGATCAACGTCCGCGGCGAGGCGGTGGGAATCAACTCGCAGATCCTGAGTCCGGTGGGCAGCTTCATCGGAATTTCGTTCGCGATTCCCATCGACGAGGCGATGCGCATCGCCGACCAGCTCAAGTCCACCGGGCGTGTGGTGCGGGGCTACCTCGGCATCCTGCCGACGGACGTCACCCGGGAGGCCGCCGAGGAATATGGCCTCAGCAAGAACAAGTCGAAAGGCGCGTTCGTGAGGCAGGTGGTGCCCGGCGGTCCGGCCGAGAAGGTCGGGATTCAGCCAGGCGACATCGTTCTGTCGGTGAACGGCAAGGCGATCGACGGGGCGGTCGACCTTCGGCGCACATTGGGGGTGATCAAGCCGGGGTCGACCATCACGCTGCAGGTCAATCGTCGCGGCAAGGCGATGGAGTTCAAGCCGGCGCTGGCGGAGTTGAACCCGCAAACCCCAGCCGCCGCCGAGCGACCGGAGACTGAGTCACGCATCTCCGTTGCTGCCAAGACATGGGGTCTTTCGGTGGCGAACCTCACCGAGGCAGAGCGTCAGGCTGCACGTGGGGTGTCGGGGGTCCGTGTGACCGCCGTGACGGCGGGTGCCGAGGCGGTCGGGTTGCGCGTGGGCGATGTGATCCTCGCCGTGGGTACCACTGACGTTCCTGACCTCAAGCAGTTCGACGCGGTCGTGGGCAGGTTCGACAAGACACGCTCATTGCCAGTCACGGTGCTGCGGGGAGAGTGGGCGCAGTTCCTCCGAATCCCGGCGATGAAGTGACCGGCGTGGCAAAGCCGACCTTGACTGAGGGTCATCCGGCAAGAAATTTTTTTGCGAATCGGTGATCACCCAAGAGAAGTTTGCATGCGCACACTTACAAAACGAATTGCTCTCACGTGTGCGTGGAATTGACGCCGGATCGAGAGCTTTACCGTCGGCAGGGACAACGACTTCCCGCACAAAAAACTATCCCCAAGCTGCCCACAAGGGTTTGTGGATAAATTGTGTATAGATTTTCGTGTTGGTGGCTTGCAACGAGAACAAATCCAGCAATGGCGCGGTTTCCCAGGGGGTGCTTTTGGCTACAATGAAGGCCCAACAAGCAGTTGCCATACGTTTTGTTGGAAGGCGCGTCACTCATTCGACGTGCCTTTTTTTTAGCCTCTTCTCTCGTCAGCGCGCGAACCCTTCGCGGCACCTTCTCTCTCTCACGATCGACGCTCCTTGCAGCCGGTGCGCTGTGATCGACGGGCTCTAGATCACCGAGCGTTTCGCATGGACCAGATCCGAAATTTCTCCATCATTGCCCACATCGACCATGGCAAGTCGACGCTTGCCGACCGTCTCATCCAGCGCTGCGGGGGGTTGAGTGACCGCGAGATGGAGGCCCAGGTGCTCGATTCGATGGACATCGAGCGGGAGCGCGGCATCACAATCAAGGCGCAAACCGCGGCACTCACTTACACCGCCCGCGATGGCAAGACCTACCAGCTCAATCTGATCGACACCCCGGGGCACGTCGACTTCTCCTACGAGGTCAGCCGCTCACTGTCGGCGTGCGAAGGCGCGCTGCTCGTGGTCGATGCCAGCCAGGGTGTGGAGGCTCAGACGGTGGCCAACTGCTACACCGCGCTCGATCTGGGCGTGGAAGTGGTCCCGGTCCTTAACAAGATGGACTTGCCGCAGGCCGATCCCGAGCGCGCCAAGGCCGAGATCGAGGACGTGATCGGCATCGACGCCGAGCACGCGATTCCCTGCAGCGCCAAGACGGGCGAGGGCATCGAAGACATCCTGGAGGCGGTCATCACCCGGATGCCACCGCCGCGCGGCAAGGCCGACGCTCCGCTGCGCGCGATGATCATCGACTCCTGGTTCGACAACTACGTCGGCGTGGTGATGCTGGTGCGTGTGGTGGACGGCGAGCTCAAGAAGGGCGAGCGCTTCAAGATGATGGCCACCGGCGCTGCGTATGCGGCTGAGCAGCTGGGAGTCTTCACCCCCAAGTCCGTCGCGCGCGATGCGCTCAAGGCTGGCGAGGTGGGCTTCGTGATCGCCGGCATCAAGGAGTTGCAGCACGCCAAGGTAGGCGACACGCTCACGCTCGAGAAAAAGCTGCCGAACAACCTCGGCCCGGCTGACCAGGCACTGCCGGGCTTCAAGGAAATCCAGCCTCAGGTCTTCGCCGGTCTCTATCCCACCGAGGCGAGCGAATACGACCAGCTGCGCGATGCGCTTGAAAAGCTCAAGCTCAACGACTCGTCGCTGCGCTACGAACCCGAGGTGTCGCAAGCGCTGGGGTTCGGTTTCCGCTGCGGCTTCCTCGGCCTGCTGCACATGGAGATCGTCCAGGAGCGCCTGGAACGCGAGTTCGACCAGGACCTGATCACGACCGCCCCTTCGGTGGTCTACGAGGTCGAGCTCAACAGTGGTGAGGTGCTCCAGGTCGAGAACCCGTCGAAGATGCCCGACCTCGGCCGCATCCGCGAGATTCGCGAACCCATCGTGACGGTGCATCTGTACATGCCGCAGGACTACGTCGGCCCGGTGATGACCCTGTGCAACCAGAAGCGCGGCATGCAGCTCAACATGGCCTATCACGGTCGCCAGGTCATGCTGACCTACGACATGCCGCTGGCCGAGATCGTGCTGGACTTCTTCGACAAACTGAAAAGCGTGTCGCGCGGCTACGCCTCCATGGACTACGAGTTCAAGGAGAACCGTGCGGCGGACGTCGTGAAGGTCGACATCCTGCTCAATGGTGACAAGGTCGATGCCTTGTCGATCATCGTGCACCGCGGCCAGAGCCAGTACCGCAGTCGGGCCGTGGTGGCGAAGATGCGCGAGCTGATTTCGCGCCAGCAGTACGACGTGGCGGTGCAGGCCGCCATCGGGGCCAACATCATCGCGCGTGAGACAATCAAAGCGCTTCGCAAGAACGTCATCGCCAAGTGCTACGGCGGCGACATCACCCGCAAGCGCAAGCTGCTCGAAAAACAAAAGGCGGGCAAGAAACGCATGAAGCAGATCGGCACGGTCGAAGTGCCGCAGGAAGCGTTCCTCGCCATCCTCCAAGTGGACGATTGATGGGTTCTCTGACCGGATTGCTTTATGCGTGCCTCGCGGTGTATCTCGGAGGCTGGTATCTGGGCAAGTGGACGGGCAACTTCTCGCTGCTGCTGTTCATCCTGACGCTCATGACGTTCGCGTATTGGCTGGCCGAACGCTTTCATTTCGCACCGGCGCGCGCCAGAGCCGCAAACAAGCTCGAGCTGCAGGATGCCGCACGGCGTGACGAGCTGGCGCGAAAGGGCATCGACAAGGTCGACGGAGACATCGCGCCGGCGCGTGAAGCGCTTCTGATGCAGCCATGGTGGCTGGATTGGACGGCCGGTCTCTTCCCGGTGATCCTCATCGTCTTCCTGCTGCGCTCGTTCCTTTTCGAGCCGTTCAAGATTCCCTCGGGTTCGATGGTGCCGACCTTGCTGATCGGTGACCTGATCCTCGTCAACAAGTACCACTATGGCGTACGCCTGCCGGTGATCAACAAGAAGATCGTCGCGTTGAACGACCCGCAACGCGGGGACGTGATGGTCTTCCGCTTCCCGGCCAACCCGAGCATCGACTACATCAAGCGGGTGGTGGGGGTGCCGGGCGACGAGGTGGCCTACAAGAACCAGCGGCTTTACCTGAACGGCAATCTGGTCGAGACGCAGCCGCTGCCCGAGTTCTACGACGACGAGAGCACCCGCTACTTCAAGCAGTACCAGGAAAGACTCGGGGCGGTCGAGCATCGCATCCTGGTCGACGTGCAACGACCTTCCTACATCCGGCCGACCGACCCGTTCCCCTACAAGGAAAACTGCAGCTACAGTGCCGAGGGGGTGACTTGCAAGGTGCCGCCTGGCCACTATTTCATGATGGGCGACAACCGCGACAACTCGGAAGACTCTCGTTTCTGGGGCTTCGTGCCCGACGAAAACATCGTCGGCAAGGCCTTTTTCGTGTGGATGAATTTCGGTAACCTCCGGCGCATCGGGCCGTTCCACTGACGTGCCCGTCGCATCACCAATGAGAGGAGCAAGAGGCATGACGGATGGACATCGCAAGCTGCGCGCACAGCGTGGCATCACGTTGTTCGGTCTGCTGTTCTGGGCTATCGTGATCGGCTTTATCGCGCTGCTGGGGCTTCGCGTGCTGCCGACGGTCAATGAGTACTTCACGATCAAGCGCGCGGTTGACCAGATCGCCGCCAGTGGTCAGACCACCGTGCCGGAGATCCGCGCTGCGTTCGACAAGCAGACGCAGATCGAATACTCCATTCAGTCCATCACGAGCAAGGACCTTGAAATCACGAAGGTCAACGAGAAGGTCGTGATCGCCTTCTCGTATGGCAAGGAGATCGAGATCTTCAGCCCGGTCTACCTGCTCATCAAGTACGAAGGGCGGTCGAAGTAGGCGTCCGCCTGCTGAGTCCGAAGTACCGTGGACGCCCGCCTCAACGCTCTGCAACAACGCCTGGGCCACCGCTTTGCGCAGCCCGAGTTGCTGAGCCGTGCGGTCACGCATCGCAGCTTCGGTGCCGACCACAACGAGCGGCTCGAATTCCTCGGGGATGCCGTGCTCAGCCTGGCGGTGAGCGCCCTGCTGTTCGAACGTTTCGGCCTGTCCGATGAAGGTGACCTCACCCGCGTGCGGGCGCACCTCGTTCGCGAGGACACCCTGCATCGCGTGGCGCTGTTCCTCGGCCTGCCGGAAGTGCTGCGCCTGAGCGAAGGCGAGGCGCGCGGCGGCGGCGCACAGCGGCCGTCCATCCTGGCTGATGCGCTCGAGGCCATCATTGGCGCCACCTTCCTCGATGGCGGATTCGAGCCGGCCCGCGCCCTGGTCCAACACCTGTTCGGCGAGGTCATCGCCAACACCGACATCGACAGCTGGACCAAGGACGCCAAGACCGAGTTGCAGGAGTGGCTCCAGGCCCGCCGCCTGCCGGTCCCGAGCTACCGGATCCTCAACACCCGCGGCCAGGCGCATGCGCAGACCTTCGAGGTCGAATGCGCCGTGCCGGCCCTGAGCCTCACCGAAACCGGCGAAGGCCGCTCGCGCCGCATGGCCGAGCAGGAGGCCGCCCGCCGCATGCTGGTGTCGCTCAAGGCCAGCGACGACAAACCTGGCAGCGCGCTGCGCTCCTGATGCAATGACCGAGACTACCGAGGACCAGCAGCGCTGCGGCCTGGTCGCCATCGTCGGTCGGCCCAATGTCGGCAAGTCGACGCTTCTGAACGCGCTCGTCGGCCAGAAGGTCAGCATCACCTCGGCCAAGGCACAGACCACGCGGCACCGCATCACCGGGATCCGCACGGTGGGCCCGAGCCAGTTCGTGTTCGTCGACACGCCGGGCTTCCAGACGCGCCACAGCGCCGCGCTCAACCGCACCCTCAACCGCACCGTGCAGGGCGTGCTGGGCGACGTCGATGTGGTGCTCTTCGTCGTCGAAGCCGGGCGTTTCGGGTTGGATGACGCGAAGGTGCTCGCGCTGCTGCCGCCCGGCAAGCCCGCCATTCTCGTGGCCAACAAGCTCGACGCCGTCCACCGCCGTGCGGAACTGGTGCCCTGGCTCAAGAGCATGCAGGAACGCCACGCCTTCGCGGAATTCGTGCCGCTGTCGGCCAAGAAAGAGGCCGACACGCAGCGCCTGCTCGACATCGTGCAGCCCTATCTGCCCGAGCAGCCCTGGTTCTACGAAGAAGATGCCCTGACCGACCGCAGCGACCGGTTCCTGGCCAGCGAACTGATCCGCGAGAAGCTCTTCCGCCTGACCGGCGACGAACTGCCCTACGCGTCCACTGTCGTGATCGACAAGTTCGAAGAGGAGGGCAACCTGCGCCGCATCGCCGCCACCATCATCGTCGAGCGTGACGCGCACAAGGGCATGGTGATCGGACACGAAGGCGAGCGCCTGAAGCGCATCGGCTCCGAAGCCCGCCAGGAGCTCGAACGTCTGATGGACGCCAAGGTCTTCCTCGAGCTGTGGGTCAAGGTGCGCTCCGGCTGGGCCGACAACGAAGAGCACCTGCGCAGCTACGGCTACGAGTAGCCGGATGGCCCCGCGCAGCACGCGCCCCGCCACCCAGCAGGCCGCCTTCGTTCTGCACCAGTACGACTGGAGCGAAACCAGTCTCGTCCTCGACCTCTTCACGCGGGAGCAGGGCCGCCAGGCCGTGGTCGCCAAGGGCGCCAAGCGACCGTACTCGCAGATGCGCGCCGTGCTGCTGCCGTTTCAGCGCCTGCAGGTGTCGCTGGGCAGACCACCCAAGAGCGACAGCGGCGAAGGTGCGGGCGAGGTGCAGACGCTGCGTGCGGCGGAATGGGCGGGCGGCCAGCCCATGCTCACCGGTGCGGCACTCTTCAGCGGCTTCTACCTCAACGAGTTGCTGATGAAACTGCTCGCCCGCGGCGACCCGCATCCTGCGCTCTTCGACCTCTATGCCCAGACCTTGCCGGCGCTCGTCGGCGCCAGCGAAAACGACGCGCAGTCGGCCCTGCGGGCGTTCGAGGTGCTGTTGCTGAAGGCCATCGGGCTCCTGCCCGACTTCGGCATCGTGACGCTCACGCAGGAAGACATCCGTCTGGACGCACGCTATGCCGTGCTGCCGGAAGCCGGCGTCACCTCCGCACGTGCCGGTGACGCCGCGCTGCCGGGTCAGGCGCTGATCGGCCTGCA
>DASWSY010000192.1:0-4522 GCA_036402415.1 Rhizobacter sp.
GCTGCGCATGGTGTTGACGTAGGCGGCCGCTGGCACCTCCAGCCACTTGCGGCCCGAAAGCCGCATCAGCGCGAGCAGGGTGCCCAGCACGATGCCGCCCACCATCGCGATCAGCGTGAGCTGGACCGAGAACAGCAGGCCCTTGAGGATGTAGCTCTGGAGCGTGGCAGCCGTCAGCCAGCTGAAATCAAGATTGCCCAGCATGTCAGTGGCCTCCCCCGATGGTTCCCGGGATCCGCAGCCGGCCTTCCACGACCTTTGCAACGCGGTTGATGGCGAAGGCGGACACGAAGTACAGCACCGTCGCCGCGAGATACACCTCGATGCCGCGCGACGTCTCTTCCTGTGCCTGCATGGCGAACATCGTGAGTTCGGCGATCGACACGGCGAACGCCACCGACGAGTTCTTGACGATGTTCATCGACTCGCTGGTCAAGGGCGGGATGACGATGCGAAACGCCATCGGCAGCAGCACGTAGCGGTAGGTCTGGGGCAGCGTCAGGCCCATCGCCAGGCCGGCATACCGCTGCCCGCGGGGCAGGCTCTGAATGCCTGCGCGCACCTGCTCCGACACGCGGGCCGAAGTGAAGAGCCCGAGTGCAAGAACCACGAGCAGGAAACTCGGCACCTTCTGCAGCGGCAGGTAGAGCTGCGGGATCACGTGGTACCAGAGAAAGATCTGCACCAGCAGCGGAACGTTGCGGAACAGCTCGGTCCAGGCATCGCCGAACAGCACGAAGGCCTTGTTCGGCGTGGTGCGCAGGATGCCCACCAGGGCCCCGAGCACCAAGGCCACCACGAGCGCGAGAGCCGACACCGAAAGCGTCCACCCCCAGGCGGATATCAACCACTCGAGGTAGGTCCGCCCCCCTCCGTCATCTTGCAGGAAGACCTGCCAGTCCCATGCTTGCCCCAAGGCGCGCTCCTCTTGTCATGTGCCGGGCCCGAGGGGCTTCGTGAGCCCCAAGGAAAAAGCGCGGCCGGTTTGATGACCCGTGCCGCGCTCGGAATGTAAGCAAGCCCTGCGCCACTGGACGCTAGGGCTCGCCCCGATGCGCCGTCTTACTTCTTGGCGAAGTCTTCCATCGGCTTGTCGTTCGGGTTCGCCCAGGCGTCCTTGGTCGCTTGCGACAGTGCGAGGCCGACCTTCGTGTTGCTCGGCGGGATGGGCTGCATGAACCACTTGTCGTAGATCTTCGCCAGCTCGCCGCTCTTGATCATGCCCTTGATGCTGTCGTCGACCGCCTTCTTGAAGGCCGGGTCGTCCTTGCGCATCATGCAGGCGATCGGCTCGACCGACAGCACTTCGCCGACGATCTTGAAATCGGCCGGGTTCTTCGCCTTGCTGATGTTGCCGGCGAGGATCTGGCCGTCCATCACGAAGGCATCGGCACGGCCCGATTCGAGCAGCAGGAAGCTGTCGGCGTGGTCCTTGCCGAAGACTTCCTTGAAGTCGACACCGTTGGCGCGCTCGTGCTTGCGCAGGGTCTGCACCGAGGTCGTGCCGGTGGTGGTGGCGATCGTCTTGCCGGTCAGGTCCTTGATGGAGTTGATGCCCGAGTTCGCCTTGGTGGCGATGCGCACTTCTTCCATGTAGGTGGTCACGGCGAAGGCGACGTCCTTCTGGCGCGTGGCGTTGTTGGTGGTGGAGCCGCACTCCAGGTCGACGGTGCCGTTCTGCACGAGCGGGATGCGGTTCTGGGAGGTGACGACCTGGAACTTCACGTCGAGCTTGGGCAGGGCGAGCTGCTTCTGGAGGTCGGCGGCGATGCGCTGGGCCATCTCGGTGTGGAAGCCGACGTACTTGCCGTCACCCAGGGTGTACGCGAGGGCACCCGAGGATTCACGAGCGCCCAGCGTGATCGAACCGCTGTCCTTGATCTTCTTGAGCGTGTCGGCCTGGGCCACGCCCATTGCGAGAACAGCAGCCAAAGCGAACATGGTCTTCTTCATAAAAACTCCTTCGGGGGTGTAGGAAGTGCAGTAACGAAATTCTAGGGAGGTGGGGTGTACGCGGAACCACGTACATGCCCTACGAAACGGGCAGTACCCGGACAACCTCTTCAATAAGGTACCTGGTCGGTGGGGTACTTCCAGAAGTCCTTGAGCAGGTAGTTCATCGGCAGGTTGAGCGAGGTGTTCATCGGGGGCACCGGCTTCATGAACCACTTGTCGAAGATCGCATGGGCCTCGCGGCTCTTGATGAGCTGCTTCATCTCATCATCGACGATCTTCTTGAACTCGGGGTCGTTCCTGGACAGCATGATGGCCAGCGGCTCGATGGTCAGGAACTTCCCCACCACCTTCAGCCGGGCCGGATCGGGACGCCCGGCGATGAGGCCGTAGAGCAGCACGTCGTCCATCACGAAGCCGTCGGCTTCACCCTTTTCCACCATGGCCACCGCCGCGGCGTGGTCCGCGGCCTCGACGAGCTTGATGCCGATCAGGCGCTCCCTGTTGGCCGCGTTGACGGCCTTCAGCGGCGTGGTGCCCTTGGTCGACACGAGGGTCTTGCCGCCGAAGTTGGCGAGGTCGTCGATCTTGCTGTCGGCCCGCACCATGTAGCGCGCGCCGGTGATGTAGTGCGGCACGGTGAAGGTCACCTTCTCGCGCCGCTCGGCGTTGTTGGTGGTCGAACCGCACTCCAGGTCGGCACGGCCGTCGGCAATGGCGGCGATGCGGTTGGACGGCGTCACCAGCAGGTACTCGGGCTGCAGGCTGGCCAGGCCCAGCTTCTTGCGCACGGCCTCGGCGATCCGCAGGCACAGCTCGACCGCGTAGCCCACGGGCTTCTTGTCGGGCAGCACATAGGAGAAGGGCACCGACGACTCACGGTGCGCAATGATGATCTTGCCGGTCTGCTTGATGCGATCGATCGAAGGCCCTTTGGGCAGGGGCTCGGCGGCGAGGGCAAAACCGGAAAGCGCCGTCCACACGGCGGCCCCGGTCAGCCAGGGTGAGAGAAAAGACCCAATGGTCATGGTGCGGCTCCGAACAGGTGCAAATGAAAAGAAGAGCGCAAGCCTATGCACCGCTCATGCCATGAGGCGCACGGGATGGGTCAGCGTTTCCGGCACGAGCAGCGCCTCCATGTCCGACTGCGTCAAGATGTTCAGGTTCTCGGCCGTGGCGGCGATCGTGCCGCCCGTGGCGAGCGCGATCTTGGCGATCAGTGCCGCCTTCTCGTAGCCGATGATGGGATTGAGCGCGGTCACGAGCGTCACCGACTCGGCCACGCGGCGCGCCAGCAGCTCGGTGTTGGGCTGGATGCCTTGCACGCAATTCACCTGCAAGGTGCGGCAGGCATGGGTGAGGTGCTTCACGCTCTTGGCCAGCGCCCAGCCCATGATGGGCTCGAAGGCATTGAGCTGCAGTTGCCCGGCTTCGCTCGCCATCGTGATGGTCACGTCGTTGCCGATGACTTCGAAGGCCACCTGGTTCATCACCTCGGGAATCACCGGGTTCACCTTGCCCGGCATGATCGACGAGCCCGCCTGGCGCGGCGGCAGCCGGATGTCGCCGAAGCCCGCCTGCGGGCCCGACGACAGCAGCCGCAGGTCGTTGCAGATCTTCGAGAGCTTGCAGGCCACCCGCTTGAGCACGCCCGACAGCTGCACGAACGCGCCGGTGTCCTGCGTGGCCTCGACGAGATTGGCCGACTTCACCACCGGCACGCCGGACACCTCGGCCAGCAGGGCGATGACCTTCTCCGCATAACCCGCCGGCGCGTTGATGCCGGTGCCGATGGCCGTGGCGCCAAGATTCACCTCGGTGATGAGGGCACGCGCTTCGCGCAGGCGCTGCTCGTCTTCTCCGATCATGATGGCGAAGGCCATGAACTCCTGGCCCAGCGTCATGGGCACGGCGTCCTGCAGCTGCGTGCGGCCGATCTTGAGGATGCCCACGAACTCGTTCGCCTTCGCCTCGAACGCCAGGCGCAGGTCGGCCATCGCCGACAGGAGGCGCCCGATGCCGAACCAGGCTGCGAGGCGCAGCGCGGTGGGATAGACGTCGTTGGTGCTCTGCGAGGCGTTGACGTGATCGTTGGGATGCAGAACGTCATAGCGGCCGCGGGCATGGCCCAGGCGCTCGAGTGCGCGATTGGCGATCACCTCGTTGGCGTTCATGTTGGTGGAGGTGCCGGCGCCGCCCTGGATCACGTCGACCACGAACTGGTCGTGCAGGTCGCCGTTCACCAGGTCGTCGCAGGCCTGCTCGATGGCCTGTGCACGCCGGGCGTCGATCACGCCGAAGGAGAGGTTGGCCTGCGCGGAGGCCCGCTTGACCATGGCCAGCGCACACACCAGGTCGGACCAGCCGCCCACCGTCTGGCCGCTGATCGGAAAGTTCTCGACGGCACGTGCGGTGTGCACGCCCCAGTAGGCCGACGCGGGAATGTCGCGCGGGCCGAGGAAGTCCTGTTCGATGCGGGTGGGGATGGCGGTGGGGGTGGCGTTCGGCATGGGCGCGCACTGTAGGGCGCGCGCCGCCGGCGGGCCAATGCCGTTTCAGCGGCCGGTCA
>DASWSY010000193.1:0-6906 GCA_036402415.1 Rhizobacter sp.
GACGACGTCATCGAACGCGCCGCCTACCGCCAGTTCTACATGCACGGCACCGGCCACTGGCTGGGCCGCGACGTGCACGACACCGGTGACTACCTCGCCCGCGACGAGGCGCCCTTCGACCAGCCCGACGACCTGGGCGGCCGCGTGGTGAAGCACCCCTCGCGCCGGCTCGTTCCCGGCATGGTGGTGACCCTGGAGCCCGGCTTGTACGTGCGCCCGGCCGAAGGCGTACCCGAGCGCTACTGGCACATCGGCATCCGGATCGAAGACGACGTCGTGGTCACGGCGGGCGGCTGCGAGCTCATCAGCCGCGGCGTGCCGGTGGAGGCCGGCGAGATCGAAGCGCTGATGCGGGAGCGTGCCTAGACGGCCAGTTGCCGCCCCACGCGCATGCCGTGGAAGAAGGCTTCCTCGAACACCGAGTAGCCCGAGAGGTCGCTGTGCGCGAAATGCACCCGTGCACCGGCGCGTGGCGCCGACTGCAGCGACTGCAGTGCCGCGCTGCCCCGCAGCCCGGGCAGCGGAATGCTCATGGCATGGCCATAGCGCATGAGGTCGACGCGCTTCACCTTGGCGGGCAGGTCGGGGTGCGCCACCGCCAGGTCGGCCAGCACCGTGCGCGACCAGCTGCGCCAGTCGTCGTCCAGCAGCTGCGCGCGGTGCGCCCGCAACTGGTCGGCGTCGTTGCCGCCGAGGGCCCAGTAGCTCGTCAGCACCGTCGGCCCGCGGTGCGGGCGCGTGCTCTGGTGCATGGCGTCGACGTAGCCGAGCGAGGGGCTGCCGTGCAGCACGTTGTCCCACGCGGGAGGGGCGCCACCGGCGTCGTCGAGCGGTTCGTCGATCTGCAGGTTGGCGACAAGCCACGGTGCGTGGCGCATCTGCGCGACGGCGGCATGCAGCGCCGTCGGCGGCGCCGGGAGCAGTCGCGCCGAGATGAAGAGCGGCGTGGCCAGCACCACCTGCCGGGCCGTCCAGCGTTCGACCTGTCCGGTCGCGTCCTCCCACAGGTCGACGGCCACCTCGTGCCGGCCTTCGTCGACCTGCAGGGCGATGCGCCCGCTGTGCAGGCGATCCCGGTGCGGCAGCGCCAGGCGCTCGGTGAGCCAGCCGTTGCCTTGCGGCCAGGTCAGCACACCCTCGCGCGCGTCACCGTCGGCCTGTTCGCCGGGCACGTGAAACCCGTGCCGGCTGGCGAAGTAATGCAGCCCGGCCCAGGCCGAGACCTGGCCCGGGCGCGCGCCGTAGTCGTCGCGGCAGCAGTAGTCGAGGTAGGTGCGCAGTGCCGGCGCGTCGAAGCCGTTCGTGTCGAGCCAGTGCGCAAAGGTGATGGCATCGAGCGCCCGGTGCGCGTCGGTCCAGGGGGAGCGTGAGGTGGGCAGGCTGAAGCCGAGCTTCGCCGCGCGGGCCACCTCGTCGCCGAAGCGGCGGTACTGCGCGAGCGTCGCTGCGTTCTGCTCGTGCACCGGCAGCAGGCCGTCGTGCCAGTGGCCGTCGAGGTACAGGCGTTCCTGCGGGCTGTGGCACAGGTGACGCTCGTCGTAGACACGCCGGCCGTGTTCGACGCGGCTCAGGCCGAGCGACTCCAGCAGCTCGACCAGGTCGACGTCGGCCTCGTGCGGCACGGGCAGGTAGTGCGCCCCGAGCGGGCAGGCCATGCCCGCGATGTGGTGGCCGCGGCTGTTGCCGCCGGCGCCGTCTTCGAGCTCGACGAGGTGCACGTCGTCGACCTGGCGGCGCGCCAGCGCGCGTGCACAGGCGAGGCCTGCCACGCCGGCCCCGACGACGAGCACATTGACGCGCCGCGTGGCTGCGGGCGCCGGCAGGCTGCCGCTCTTCGTGTCGCGAAGACGGTGCCCGCGCGCAGGCTGCGCGCCGACCCAGCCACCGTCGAGCTCCGCCTTCGGCGCGCGCCGGCAGGCGCCGACGAACGGCAGGCTCGCCGCCGCCGACAGCAGCGAGCGCCGGTTCAGGCTCATGGATGCACCCGCCCCCACTCCTGCTCGAAGGTCTGCACCAGCACCTGGTTCGACAGCCGCTTGGGTTCGGCCGGCACCCGCGCCATGTCGGGCGGGAACTGCAGCAGGCCGGGCAAGCCGTCGGCAGTGAGGAAGCGCAGGCCCGGCGGCAGCGCGTCCGGCAGGCGGAAGGGCCGCCGGCTCGCGAGGATGAAGCCCCATTCGCCGAAGCTCGGCACGTGCGCGTGGTACGGCGTGGTCGACAGGCCCGCGGCTTCGAGCGTGGCAACCACCGTCCAGAAACTCTTGCGCGCGATCAGCGGCGAGCTGGACTGCACCACCGCGTAGCCCGAGGCCGCGAGGTGTGCATCGAGCAGGGTGTAGAAGCTCGTGGTGTAGAGCTTGCCGAGCGAGAAATTGGTCGGGTCGGGGAAATCGACCACGATGACGTCGAAGCTGGCGGCGGTCTTGTCCTTCTGCTGCTCCAGCCACGCGAAGGCATCGGCGTTGACGATGGTGAGCTTGGGCGAATGCAGCGCATCGGCGTTGAGCTCGCGCAGCAGCGGCTGCTCGGCGAAGAGGCGGGTCATGTGCGGGTCGAGTTCGACCAGCGTCACCGACTCCACGCCCGGATGCTTGAGCACCTCGCGCACCGCCATGCCGTCGCCGCCGCCCAGCACCAGCACACGCTTGGGCGCGCCATGCGCGGCCATGGCCGGGTGCACCAGCGCTTCGTGGTAGCGGTACTCGTCACGCGAGTGGAACTGCAGGTTGCCGTTGAGGTAGAGCCGCACACCCGCGCGGCCCGAGGTCACCACCACGCGCTGGTAGCGGCTGGTTTCGCTGTAGACGATGCGGTCGGCGTAGAAGCGGTCTTCGGCCCAGGTGCTGATGCGGTCGGCATAGGCCATCGCGCCGGCCAGCGCGGCGACCACGCCCACGCAAGCCAGCACGTGCGCCCAGAGCTGGCGCAGCTCGCCGCGAAAGAGCCACATCGCCCACACCGCCACCGCCGCGTTCAGCAGGCCGAAGAAGGCGCCGGTGCGCACCAGGCCCAGGTGCGGCACCAGCAGCAGCGGGAAGGCCACCGCCACCGCCAGCGCGCCGAGGTAGTCGAAGGTCAGCACCTGCGACACCAGGTCCTTCAGCGCATAACGTTCGCTGAAGTGGCGCTTCAAGATGCGCATCACGAGCGGGATCTCCAGCCCCACGAGCGTGCCCACCAGCAGCACCAGGCTGTAGAGCACGAAGCGGAAGCTGGCCGAGGGCAGGGTCTGCAGCGCGAAGAGTGCCGCCGGCATCAACCCGCCGATCAGGCCCACCAGCAGTTCGATGCGCAGGAAGTGCGCCACGAGCTGGCGCTCGAAGTAGCGCGACAGCCACGAGCCGATGCCCATCGCGAAGAGGTAGGCGCCGATGATGGTCGAGAACTGCAGGACCGAGTCGCCCAGCAGGTAGCTCGCCAGCGCCCCCGCCCCGAGCTCGTAGACCAGCCCGCAGGCGGCGACGACGAAGACCGACGCCAGCAGCGCAACTTCGGCCGGGCGGATGCGCGCCGGCGCCGGTTCGGTGGCGTCCACGGCGGCTAGTGGATGGCGGACGCGACGATGAGGCCGATGGCGATGCACATGGCACCGACCACGATCGCCAGCGCCACGTTCTTCTTCTCCACGATCTCGGCCCACAGGTCATAGGGCGTGAGCTTGTCGACGATCACGAAGCAGATCCAGAACACCAACACGCCGATCAGCGCATACAGCACCGAGCCGAAGAAGGCCGCAGGCCTCAGCCATTCCAGTCCCATCATGTGAGTCTCCTTGAGAAAGTGAAAGGGCGGGGGTTCACTTGTGACCTCCGCCGCTGGAGAAGCCGCCCCAGGAGCCGCCGCTCGTGCGGTAGCCACCGCCACGGTTGCTGGCCAGGCAGCTCTGGTATTCCTGCGAGGCCTCGCCGTAGTTCGCACGCAGCGGCTCGCAGTCGCGGCGATCGTCGTCGCTGCAGCGGAAGAGCATCAGCAGCACCACGACGACGAACACCCAGAAGAAGACCTTGGCGAGCAGCCCGGCGGCGTTGCCCGAGGTCGGGCCGGCGTCGCGCCTGAGCGCCGCGCTCGCCTCGGGCGCCAAGCGGAAGGCCTTGGCGACCTCGGCGGCATTGAGCGTCTCGCCAGCCGACCAGACCTGCTCGCCCTCGGTCGCTTCGAGGTTGAGTCGCTTGCCGCCCGGCCCCTGGTAGTCGGTGTTGTGCGTGAGCTCGCCGCGCTTCAACTGCCAGTAGAACTCGCCCAGCACATAGGTCGTCCGCCCGCTGTAGCGGTACATCTCGCGGTAGAGCGCGCCCTGGTAGCGCACGCCCTTGCCCGAGGGGGTGGGCACGCCGGTGATGGGAGCCGACCAGCTCCAGCCGTCTTCGGCGTCGACGAGAAAGGCAAACCCCTCCTCGCGGTGGTAGAGCAGGTATTCGCGCCAGAAACTCTGCTCCTCGTCGCCCACCTCGCAACGTTCGGCGTAGCCCACCACCTGCCACGAGCGCGCGATCTTGCCGAGCTTGAGCGTGCCGACGCGGCCGAGCGGAATCTGCGGCTCGTCGCCGTTGTCCTGCGCGAAGTGGGCGAGTTCGCCGCCGACGCCCTTGCCCGCGCCGTCGGCCGAGCTGAGATCGACCACCGCATGGCACTGGTGGCAGACGATGCTCTGCGTGGTCGAGAGCTTGACCTCCAGCGAACTGCCGCAGCTCGGGCATTCGATGCTGCGGCCCTTGAGCGTCTTTTCGGCCACGCCAGCCAGGCCGCTCATCGCGAGCTCGCTGATGGCGACCGAACGCCCGATCGACCAGTGCGGGGCTGCCGGATCGCCGTAGTCGAGCGTCCCGACCTCGTCGCGCGTGCTGCGCAGGTCGGCGACGACGAAGCCACGTTCGGTGTTGGGCTTGAAGCGCAATTCGCCTTGTGCGGCGATCAGCCTGGCGGCCGTGACCGACGCCACCGTCCAGGGCTGGCCCGAGACGATCTGCTGCATGCCGGGCCGCAACTGCTCGGCAGGGGGTGCGGCGCCGTCCAGCGCCGCGTCGAAGGCCATCACGTAGCGGCCGTTGTCTTCGCTCAGCCAGCCGCTGCGGCCGTTGTCGAAGAGTGCGTGCCACTCGTTCCAGGTGCCGTCCTTGTAGCGGTATTGCAGGCGGCCGACGAGCGTGAAGGCGCTGCCCTGGTAGCGGCCGCCCGCGCCTAACTGCAGCGGCGAGTGGTCGTCGAAGAGTTCCGCGCTTTCGCCGATCTTGCGCAGCGCCTCGCCTTCGCGCACCAGGGTGCTGCGGCAGAAGCTGCAGACGGCAAACGCCGAGGCGGCCGAGCGGAAGTCGACCGGCGCGCCGCAGTTCGGGCACGCGGCGCGGTAGGCGCGCTGTGGACTGGGTTCGGTGGCCAAGCGCGGGCGGTCAGACCAGCTTCTTCAGCAGCTCGGCCTTCTTGGCATCGAACTCTTCCTGGGTCAGGACGCCCTTGCCCTTGAGCTCGGCGAGCTTCTCGATCGTGGCCATCACTTCGTCAGGCCGGATCGCCGCCACGGCAGCGGCCGCCGCCGCCGGCGCATGCTGCCCGCCGCCCTGCAGGCCACTCGCCAGTTGGCCGGCCAGCACCTGGCCCAGTGCGACGCCGGCGCCCAGGCCCATCGCGTCGCCGGCCACGCTGCCGCCCCCGGAGCCCGCACCTTCGGCGAACTTCGGGATCGACTGCGCCGTCTGGTACTGCATGAACTTGCCCATGTCGTTGCCGACCATGCCCATGCCGATCTTCTGGTCGAGGATCTTCTGCAGCTCTTCAGGCAGCGAGACGTTCTGCATCGTCACCGCTTCGAGCTTGAGGCCGAGCGCGGCGAACGATGGCGCGGTGGCCTCCTGCAGCGCCTTGGCGAACTCGATCTGGTTGGCGGCGAGGTCGAGGAAGGCCACGCCGCTCGACGCCACGGCGTCGGAGATGTGCTGCAGCATCAGGCCGCGCAACTGGCCGTCGAGGTCGGCCACGGTGTAGGTGTCGCGCGTGCCCGAGACCTCGGTGTGGAAGAGCTTCGGATCGACGATGCGGTAGCTGTAGTTGCCGAACGCGCGCAGGCGCACCGCGCCGAAGTCCTTGTCGCGGATCGTCACCGGCTGCGTGGTGCCCCAGCGCTGGTCGATCTGCTGGCGGGTGCTGAAGAAGTAGACATCGCTCTTGAACGGGCTCTGGAAGAGCTTGTCCCAGTTCTTGAGGTAGGTGAGCACCGGCAGCGTCTGCGTGGTCAGCTTGTACATGCCGGGGCCGAAGACGTCGGCCACCTTGCCTTCGTTCACGAACACGGCCATCTGCGACTCGCGCACGGTGAGGGAGCCGCCGTACTGGATTTCATTGCCCGCCATGGGGAAGCGCCAGGCCAGCACGCCGTCGCCGGACTCCGTCCACTCCAGAACGTCGATGAACTGTTTCTTGATGAAATCCATCAGGCCCATGGTGATCTCCCGTTGAAGAGGCCAACGATGATAGGACGGTTGAGTCGGACGGCCCAAAAACAAAGGCGGGCCGAAGCCCGCCTTGTCTGCACCCCAAAAACCGGTCGATCAGCTCTGCTGGCGGCGCCGAACGGTCGCGCCCACGGCCAGCAGGCCGGCGGCCAGCAGCGCATAGGTTTCGGGTTCAGGCACCGGCGCGGCCACGGCGTTGGTGGTGACCATCGTGCCGACGTAGCCAACCTGGCCGAACCACTCGGCGCCGTTGCGGCCGGTGACATCGCCGGTCACCACGAACTGGTAGGCGCCGGCCGCGAGGCTGCTGAAGCTGAAGGATGAAGGCGTCAGGTCAGTGAGCGCGGTGGTCAGGCTGCCGCCGGTAAGGCTCAGGGACGTGATGTCGATGTTGCGCAGCGAAGACAGGTCGAACTCGAAGGTGGCGCCGATCGCATCCGCCGAACCGGTCAGCGTGAAG
>DASWSY010000194.1:0-4154 GCA_036402415.1 Rhizobacter sp.
GCTGCACGTCCTGCCGGCCCGCGCGCCTTCAACCAGGTGCTGCGGCCGGCCCCTGTCGCCAACGATGTCCCCCAGGGCGCGCCACGCCCTGGCGCGGCGACCGTGGCCGGCCCGGCCGCCCACCTGCCGCGCCATCGTCTCAACCCGGCGCTGACCTTCGACACCCTCGTGCCCGGCCGTGCCAACCAGATGGCGCGCACTGCGGCGCTGCACGTGGCCGGTGCGCCGGGCGTCATGTACAACCCGTTGTTCGTCTACGGCGGCGTCGGCCTGGGCAAGACCCACCTGGTGCACGCGGTCGGCAACGCGCTGCTGAAGGACAAGCCCGATGCGCGCGTGCTGTACCTGCACGCTGAGCAATTCATCAGCGACGTGGTGAAGAACTACCAGCGCAAGACCTTCGACGAGCTCAAGGCCAAGTACCACTCGCTCGACCTGCTGCTGATCGACGACGTGCAGTTCTTCGCGGGCAAGGAACGCACGCAGGAAGAGTTCTTCAATGCGTTCGAGGCGCTGCTGGCCAAGCGGGCGCACATCATCATGACCAGCGACACCTATCCCAAGGGATTGGTGGACATCGACGAACGCCTCACCTCCCGCTTCGACGCCGGCCTCACGGTCGCCATCGAACCGCCCGAGCTGGAAATGCGCGTGGCCATCCTGATGCGCAAGGCCGACCTCGAAGGCACGCCCATGCCCGAGGACGTGGCCTTCTTCGTCGCCAAGAACGTGCGCGCCAACGTGCGCGAGCTCGAAGGCGCGCTGCGCAAGATCCTGGCGTACTCACGCTTCTCGCAGAAGGACATCAACATCCAGCTCGCCCGCGAGGCGCTGAAGGACCTGCTGTCGATCCAGAACCGCCAGATCGGCGTCGAGAACATCCAGAAGACGGTGGCCGACTTCTACAAGATCAAGGTCGCCGACATGTACAGCAAGAAGCGCCCGGCCAGCATCGCCCGGCCGCGCCAGATCGCCATGTACATCGCCAAGGAGATGACGCAGAAGAGCCTGCCCGAGATCGGCGAGCTCTTCGGCGGGCGCGATCACACGACGGTGCTGCATGCGGTGCGCAAGATCGCCGCCGAGCGCCAGAAGAACACCGAGCTCAACCAGCAGCTGCACGTGCTGGAACAGACCCTGAAAGGCTGAGCCCAGCTCCCGCGCACATGTCAATTCACAACCCTGGGGACAAGTTCATGACAACTCGGGGCCTGTCCACAGCCCTCGGCGGAAGCCCGAAGTTGTTGTCGATCCTTCCCGCCATGCCAGCCCATCGGCACACAGGGTTCGCGGCAAGATAAGCGCTTGATGGAAAAGGGGAAAATGGCGTTCTCCACAGAAAACGTCTTCCTCTACTAAGACGACTAAATTAAGAGGTTCACATGATTGTCTTGAAGACAGCACAAGAAAAAGTATTGAGTGCGCTGCAAGCCGTCTCGGGCATCGTCGAGCGTCGGCACACGCTGCCGATCCTGGCCAACGTGCTGATCAAGAAGACCGGGGGCTCGATCGAGTTCACCACCAGCGACCTCGAGATCCAGGTGCGCACCGTGGCCGAGTTCGACGGCGATGCCGGCAACTTCAGCACCACGGTCGGCGCGCGCAAGCTGATCGACATCCTGCGTTCGCTGCCCGGCGACCAGAACGTGACCCTCAGCTCCAACCAGAACAAGCTGACGCTTCAAGGCGGCAAGAGCCGCTTCACCCTGCAGACGCTGCCGGCAGATGACTTCCCGCTGGTGCAGGAAGCTGCCGACTTCGGGCCGATGTTCAGCGTGCCGCAGAAGACCCTGAAGGGCCTGATCAACCAGGTGCACTTCGCGATGGCGGTGCACGACATCCGCTACTACCTGAACGGCATCCTCTTCGTCGCTGAAGGCAAGAGCCTCACCCTCGTGGCCACCGACGGCCATCGCCTGGCCCTGGCGCAAGCCAACCTCGACGTCGAGATCCCGAAGCAGGAGGTCATCCTGCCCCGCAAGACCGTGCTCGAGCTGCAGCGCCTCTTGAAGGACGAAGACACCCCCATCGAGATGCGCTTCGCCGGCAACCAGGCCAAGTTCAGCTTCTCGGGCATGGAGTTCGTCACCAAGCTGGTCGAGGGCAAGTTCCCCGACTACAACCGCGTGATCCCGAAGAACCACAAGAACAGCCTCACGCTCGGCCGCGCGCCGCTGCTGGCGAGCCTGCAGCGTGCCGCGATCCTGACGAGCGAGAAGTTCAAGGGCGTGCGCGTCAACCTCGAGCCCGGCAGCCTGCGCATCGCCTCGAGCAACGCCGAGCAGGAAGAGGCCAAGGAAGAGCTCGAGGTCGACTACGGCGGCGACACCATCGAGATCGGCTTCAACGTCACCTACCTGATGGACGTGCTGGCCAACATGAGCGTCGACATGGTCAAGCTCGAACTTCAGGACACCAACTCCAGCGTCTTGATCACCGTGCCGGAGCAGGCCGGCTTCAAGTACGTGGTGATGCCGATGAGGATCTGACCCCCTGCGCGGCCCTCGTGCCGACCGTGACATGCCAAGCGGGCTTCGGCCCGCTTCACCGTTTCTAAAGAGGGGTGCCCACCCCGTTGAGAGAGTCCCAAGCGGCCATGACCGACGTCCAAAACCTCCCCGAAGAACCCGCCAAGAAGACCGCCGCCGAGATCAGTGCCGGTTATGGCGAGGGCAGCATCCAGATCCTCGAGGGCCTGGAAGCGGTGCGCAAACGCCCCGGCATGTACATCGGCGACACCTCCGACGGCACCGGCCTGCACCACCTGGTGTTCGAGGTGGTCGACAACTCCATCGACGAAGCACTGGCCGGCCATTGCGACGACATCGTCGTCACCATCCACACCGACAACTCCATCTCCGTCATCGACAACGGCCGTGGCATTCCCACCGGCGTGAAGATGGACGACAAGCACGAGCCCAAGCGTTCGGCGGCCGAGATCGCGCTGACCGAGCTGCACGCTGGCGGCAAGTTCAACCAGAACAGCTACAAGGTCTCAGGTGGCCTGCACGGCGTGGGCGTGTCGTGCGTGAATGCACTCTCGAAGTGGCTGCGCCTGACCGTGCGCCGTGACGGCAAGCAGCACTACATCGAGTTCAAGAAGGGCGTGCCGCAAGACCGCCTGATCGAGATGCGCGATGGCTTCGAGGTGAGCCCGATGCGCATCACCGGCGAGACCGAAAAGCGCGGTACCGAAGTCCACTTCCTGCCCGACGACGAGATCTTCCAGCAGAACGCCGACTTCCACTACGACATCCTCGCCAAGCGCCTGCGCGAGCTTTCGTTCCTCAACAACGGCGTGAAGATCCGCCTCGTCGACGAGCGCAACAACAAGGAAGACAACTTCGCCTTCGCCGGCGGCGTGAAGGGCTTCGTCGACTTCATCAACACCGGCAAGAAGGTGCTGAACCCGACCGTCTTCCACGCCACCGGTGAGAAGAACAGCGAACAGGGCACCACCATCACCACCGAGGTGGCGATGCAGTGGAACGACGGCTACAGCGAGTCGGTGCTCTGCTTCACCAACAACATCCCGCAGCGCGACGGTGGCACCCACCTGACCGGCATGCGCGCGGCGATGACGCGTGTCATCAACAAGTACATCGAAGACAACGAGCTCGCCAAGAAGGCCAAGGTCGAAGTCACCGGCGACGACATGCGCGAAGGGCTGTGCTGCGTGCTCAGCGTGAAGGTGCCCGAACCCAAGTTCTCCAGCCAGACCAAGGACAAGCTGGTGTCGAGCGAAGTGCGCGGCCCGGTGGAAGACGTGGTGAGCAAGGCGCTGACCGACTACCTGCTCGAGAACCCGAACGACGCCAAGATCATCTGCGGCAAGATCGTCGAGGCCGCCAAGGCGCGCGAGGCCGCCCGCAAGGCCCGCGAGATGACACGCCGCAAGGGCGTGCTCGACGGCATGGGCCTGCCCGGCAAGCTCGCCGACTGCCAGGAAAAAGACCCGGCGCTGTGCGAGATCTACATCGTGGAGGGTGACTCCGCCGGTGGTTCCGCCAAGCAGGGCCGCGACCGAAAGTTCCAGGCGATCCTGCCCCTGCGCGGCAAGATCCTCAACGTGGAGCGTGCCCGCTTCGAGCGCCTGCTCACCAGCAACGAAATCCTCACGCTGATCACGGCGCTCGGCACCAGCATCGGCAAGG
>DASWSY010000195.1:0-17027 GCA_036402415.1 Rhizobacter sp.
GTCGGCAACCACGCTGCCAATGTCACGGTCCAGAGCCCCGACGGCCAGCGTGTCGACGTTCCGTTCACGCTCGTCGTGCTGCCGAACCAGTTCGTGCTGACGACCGGCGTGCCGACCTTCTCGATGGTCAACGGCACGACCGCCGCCGCGCAGGACCTCGGCTTCGCGCTCGGCAGCGGCACGAGCGCGCCCTGGTCCGCGACGACCACCGCGCCCTGGCTCATCGCCACGCCGCTGTCCGGGACCACGCCCTCGACCGTCAGCCTGCGCCCGGACCCGAGCCAGGGGCCGCTGGCGAGCGGTTCGCATTCGGCCGCGCTCGTGCTGTCGTCCGCCGGTGTCGCCGATCGTTCGGTCACCACGCAGCTGTCCTTGATCCGCCCGACGCTGAGCGCGGCCGGCATGTCGGTGACGCTCGGCGGGCCGCGGGGCCGCGACCTGAGTTCGCGGCAGATGATGATCAGCCTCAACACCGGCGCGAACGCGTGGCCGTGGCAACTGTCGGCCTTGCCGGCCTGGCTGACCAGCAACACGCCGTCTGGCCGGGTGAGCCAGTCCGGCAGCACCCTCCAGTTCATGCCGAACCCAGGCGCCATCTCCGTCGGATCGGTGGCGACCACGGTGACGGCCACGGCCACCATCAACGGCGACACCGTCTCGGTCCCGATCACCGTCAACCTCAATGCCGACCAGCGCCGATTGTTGCCATCGGCCTGGGGCGTGGGTTTCGCGATGACGCCAGCCGGTGCAGTGCTGACGCGCACCCTGACCATCAGCGACAACTTCGGAAGCTTGATGAGCTGGTCGGCCACCTCGAACCGCTCCTGGCTGACCGTCACGGCCAGTGGCGACACCGGGAATGCCACCGCGCTGCGACTGACCGCCGACCCCGCGTCGCTGGCCGATGGTGCGCTCCACGAAGCCACCGTCACGGTGGCCTCGG
Organism: Rhizobacter sp.; assembly: GCA_036402415.1. GTDB lineage: Bacteria > Pseudomonadota > Gammaproteobacteria > Burkholderiales > Burkholderiaceae_C > Rhizobacter. Next base: position 944 of record DASWSY010000195.1, read on the forward strand.
CCGTCCCCGGTGTCGAGGCCGCGGTGATCCGCGTCGCCTTGTGGAAGGACGCCAACGCCCAGACTCCGGCGCGCACGCTGGCGGTGGACTACCCGACCATCGTGGCCGACCCGGTGCGACCCTACATCTATGCGCATTCGGGCGGCAGCTCGGTGACGGTGTTCAACGCCTACACCGGCCAGCAGGTGACCACTTATGCGAACGTGGCGGCCGCGCTGGGCCAGATGGCGGTGTCGCCGGATGGCAGCCGCCTCTATGCGCTCAACACGGCGGGTCGCACCCTGGGCGTCGTCAACCTGACGACCGGTGCACAGGAAGCCCCTTGGACGCTCGACAACGCCGTCGACAGCGGCACACCGCTGCTCGTGGTGCGGCCTAACGGCGTCGAAGTCGTCCTGTTGGGCGATGGCCAGGCCTACCGCAGCGGCGTGAGCCTCGTGGGCACCGGCATCTTCGGCGGGTCGATGTCGGCCTCGGCGGATGGCCGGCGCGTGATCACGCAGAACGCGGGGCTCAGCCCGTCGTCGGTCTCGCTGTACGACGTGGACTACTCCGCCATCGCCGGCGGCAGCCTGCTGGTGACACGCCGCGCGGGCAACTCGTTCGTCAACGGCTCCTCGAACGGGAAGGACGTGGCGTTCAGCCCCGACGGCTCGAACGCGCTGATGGCGTCGGGTGCACCCTACCGCTGCTCGCGGGTCGACCCATCGAACCTCAGCTTCATCGGCAGCCTGCCCGGCGGCGATTCCTATCCCAACAACACCGAAGTCACGAGTGACGGGCGTCTCATCTGCGGGGCGTCGTCCCTGTACGGGGTGTCCGATTTCTGGGTCCACTCGTCGACTGGCGCGCTCATCACGGGCTACAAGGTCGCCGGCTACGCGAGAACCGTGCGCGACCGCCAACTGGTGGTCACGGCGGACGGACTGGTCGTGGTGGCGTCGACCAGCGATCCGCGACTGGTCTTCGTGCCGATCGGTCCGGCGCCCTGAGGCTGGTCCTGCTCGATTGAGAGGCCCGCAAGCCGCCGTTCCCAGCGGCGCTTGCGGGCCTTATTTCATCGGGTTCGGGGAGGTGCTGGCGGCCTGTGCCCGCTGTGCGGCTGCTTCGCGCAGCGCCCTGAGCTTCTCGCGCGGGTCTTCCTTGGCCTTCGCCTCGTGCAGCTTCATCTCGCCGATGAAACGGCTCGGAATAGCCTGCACCGTGTCGCGTCCCTTCTTGCGACGGCGCAGCACGTTCACCGCCAGCGTGCGTCGCGCGCGGGTGATGCCCACGTACATCAGGCGGCGCTCTTCTTCCAGGCGCTCGGGCGTCATCTCGTCGTCGTCGCTCCTGAAGGGCAGCAGGCCTTCGTTCACGCCGGCCAGCACCACGTGCGGCCACTCCAGGCCCTTGCTCGCGTGCAGGGTGGAGAGCGTGACCACGTCCTGTTCGTCGCCGCGTTCGGCCAGGCTGATGATGACCGAGATGGTCTGGGCCACGTCGAGCACCGTCTTCTTCTCGGTCTCGAAGGTGGCGCCGCCGTCGTTTTCGATCTCGCCGCCGCAGCGCTTGGCGATCCAGTCGATGAAGTCGAGTACGTTGGTCCAGCGGCTGGCGGCGAGCTTCTCGCTGTCTTCGCCGTCGTAGAGGTGTTTCTCGTACTCGATGTCCTTCAGCCAGCCGAGCAAGAGCGCCTTGGCGTCCTCGCTGCCCGAGGTGTGGCGGGCGCGGTATTCGAGGTCGTTCACGTAGCGGCCGAACTCGTGCAGCGAGCCGATGGCGCGCGCGTTGAGCACCGTGCCGAGCGACTCGGCGAAGAGCGCTTCGTACAGGCTCGTCTTGTAGCGCTTGGAGAACTCGCCGAGCGCAGCCAGCGTCTGATGGCCGATGCCGCGCTTCGGGGTCGTCACCGCACGCAGGAAGGCCGGGTCGTCGTCGTTGTTGACCAGGAGCCGCAGCCAGGCGCACAGGTCCTTGATCTCCGCGCGGTCGAAGAAGCTCTGGCCGCCCGACACCTTGTACGGGATGTTCTGCTTGCGCAGCGCCTGCTCGAACACGCGTGCCTGGTGGTTGGCGCGGTAGAGGATGGCGAAGTCCTTGAACGCGACCTCGCCGCCTTGTCCGCGCAGCGACTGGATGCGCGCCACGGCGCGGTCGGCCTCGTGCTCCTCGTTGTCGCACTCGACCACCTGCACCGGGTCGCCTTCGCCCAGGTCGCTCCACAGCTTCTTCTCGAAGAGCTTGGGGTTGTGGCCGATCACCGCGTTGGCCGCGCGCAGGATGTGGCCGGTAGAGCGGTAGTTCTGCTCCAGCGGGATGACCTTGAGGTTGGGGAATTCGTTGGGGAGGCGGCGCAGGTTGTCGATGGTGGCGCCGCGCCAGCCGTAGATCGACTGGTCGTCGTCGCCCACGGCGGTGAACATCGCACGCTCGCCGGCCAGCGACTTCAGCAGCTCGTACTGGATGGCGTTGGTGTCCTGGTATTCGTCGACCAGCAGGTAGCGCAGGGTGTTCTGCCACTTGGCGCGGGCTTCGGCGTCGCGCTGGAAGAGCTGGTGCGGCAGGCCGATCAGGTCGTCGAAGTCGACCGCCTGGTAGGCGGCCAGGCGTTCCTCGTAGCGCTTCATCACCTGCTGCGCAATGCGTTCGTCGTCGTCCTGCGGCTGCACGGTGTCGCTGTTGAGGCCCTGGTTCTTCCACAGGCTGATGGTCCATTGCCAGCGGCGGGCGAGCGCGTTGTCGCTGCTGCCGCCGGCGTCCTTCAGCACGCCGAGCACGTCGTCGCTGTCGAGGATGCTGAACTGCGGCTTCAGGCCCAGGCGCTCGCCTTCGGCGCGCAGGATGCGCACGCCCAGCGAGTGGAAGGTGCTCACCACCAGGTCCTTCGCCGCACGCGGGCCGATCAGCGCCTTGGCGCGCTCGCGCATTTCCTGCGCGGCCTTGTTGGTGAAGGTGATGGCGGCGATCTGCGAGGGCGCGTAGTCGGCCTGCAGCAGGCGCGCGATCTTGTGGGTGATGACGCGCGTCTTGCCCGAGCCGGCGCCGGCCAGCACCAGGCAGGGGCCGCCCAGGTGGTGCACGGCGTCCATCTGGGCGGAGTTGAGGGTGTCGGCCATGCGGGGGTGTCGGTACTGCGGAAAGCGCGGCGGATCATAGCCAAGCCCTCTTCGTCGGCCTGCCGCACGACTGTGGTAAACCGCCCGGACATGAACGCTTTGCTCTCGCGCCGCCAGGTCCTGGGCGGCCTGGCCGCCGCGCCGCTCTTCATCCGCCATGCCCGTGCCGACGACGTGCCGCGCTTTGCGCTCGGCGTGGCCTCGGGCCACCCACGCGCCGAGCGTGTCGTGCTGTGGACGCGCCTGTCGGGCGCCGACCTGCCGGAACGCGTCGAGGTGCAATGGGAGCTGGCCCACGACGAGGCCTTCACCAGGATCGCCGCGCGCGGCACCGAGGTGGCCGAGCTCGCTTGGGCGCACAGCGTGCACGCCGAGCCGCAGGGCCTGGCGCCGGGGCGCTGGTACTGGTACCGCTTCAGCGCCCTCGGCCAGCGCAGCATGGCGGGCCGCACGCGCACCGCGCCGGCGGCCGATGCCGCGGCGACGCTGCGCTTCGCCATTGCGAGCTGCCAGCGCTTCGACCACAACCACTACGCCGCCTGGCGCCACCTGGCCACGCAGGAACTCGACCTCGTGCTCTTTCTCGGCGACTACATCTACGAATATCCCTCGCCGCCCACCGCGCTGCGCCTGCACGAGGGCACCCGGGTGCTCACGCTCGACGACTACCGCGCGCGCTACGCCCAGTACAAGGGCGACCCGGCGCTGCAGGCCGCGCATGCGCACGTGCCCTGGTTCACCGTGTGGGACGACCACGAGGTCGAGAACGACTACGCCGGCGACGTGCCGCAGTCGGGGCCCGACCCGGGGTTCGCCAGCCGGCGTGCGTTCGCGGCTCAGGCGTACTGGGAGCACATGCCGTTTCCGAAGTCGATGCGACCGCGCGGCACGGCGATGCGGCTCTTCGGGCGCTACGACTGGGGGTCGCTTGCGCGCATCCACATGCTCGATGGCCGCGCCTACCGTGACGTGCAGGTCTGCAAGCGCCTGGGCAGCGGCCGCTCGAACACCGTGCACGTCAAGGACTGCCCGGCCATGCTCGATGCGCAGCGCTCGTTGCCAGGCTTCGCGCAGGAGCGCTGGCTCGCCGAGGGCTGGGATGTGCAGCGTCCCTGGAACCTGCTCGCGCAGCAGACTCTGATGGCGCGCTTCTCCTGGTCCGACCCGGCGACCGGGGGCTCGTACTGGAACGATGGCTGGGACGGCTACGCCGCCTCGCGCCGGCGTGTGCTGCACGGCGTGGCCGAGCGCAAGCTGCCCGGTGCGGTCGTGCTCGGCGGCGACGTGCATGCGCATTACGTCACCGACCTGAAGGTCGACTACGACGACGTGGCCTCGCCGGTGGTCGCCACCGAGTTCTGCGGCACCTCGATCGCGAGCCACGGCATGGCGCAGGCGCGGGTCGACGCGGCACTGCCCTTTAACCCGCACGTGCGCTACGCGCGCAGCGACCAACGCGGCTACGCGAGCTTCGTGCTCGGCCCGACGCAGCTCGAAGCGCAGTTGCAGGCGGTGGTCGATGCCCGCGACCCGGCCTCGGCCGTGACGGTGGCGGCGCGTTTCGGCGTCGAGCTCGGACGTCCCGGCGCACAGCCGGGCTGAGGCTCGCACGCGCCGCCCGTCAGGCAGAACGCGAGGGGCGACCCTTGCGTAGTCCCGCGTAGGTGCAGTCGCGTAAGTCGGCCGCTAGAGAGCCCTCTCTCGCGCGAAAACGCGCAAAGCCCGGGATACTCCGGCGCTCGCCGGCACCACCTGAGCCGGCCCCAGTGAAGTACACACCCCCCGCCACACGCGGGGGGCTCTTGGGCCCCGCCGGCGCTCGCCGGCCGCAGCGATACTCGTCGCCCATGCAGGCGATCCTGGCCGTCACCGTTCCCTTCTTCGCGCTCGTGCTCTGCGGCTACCTCGCCGCGCGCCAGCGGGTGCTGCCCGAAGCGGCCATCCCCGGGCTCAACGCCTTCGTGCTCTTCTTCGCGCTGCCGTGCATGCTGTTCCGCTTCGGCGCGAGCCAGCCCTTCGCGCAGCTCATCAACCCCTCGCTGATCGCCATCTACGCCCTCGCGGCGCTGGTGCTGGTGTTCTTCACCGTGGCCGTCACGCTGCGGCGCGCCGACGGGCGTGGCGTCGACACGAAGAACGCGGCCTTCGGCGCGCTCGTGGCCACCTTCCCCAACACCGGCTTCATGGGCGTGCCGCTGCTGGTGGCCTTGCTGGGCGATCGTGCGGCGGGCCCGGTGATCGGCACCATCCTCACCGACCTCTTCCTCACCAGCTCGCTGTGCATCGCCTTGGCCCAGGCCGGCCCGGCCGACGACGGCCAGCCGCACGACAGCGTGTGGGCCACCGTGCTGCGCTCCCTCCGCGGCGCGCTGAGCAACCCGCTGCCCTGGTCCATCGGCCTCGGCGCGGCACTCGCCGCGAGCGGCCTCACGCTGCCCGAGCCGGTGTCGCAGGTCGTGAAGATGCTCGGCGACGCGGCCTCGCCGGTGGCGCTCTTCACGATCGGCGCGGTGCTGTGGCGCGCGGGCCAGCACGCGCACACCCGCACGCCGGTGGGCCAGTACCTGCCGGTGGCGCTGATCAAGCTCTTCCTGCACCCGCTGCTGGTGCTGGGCATCGGGCTGCTGCTGCGTGCGGCCGGCCTGCCCGTGCCCGAGTTCGGCCTCATGGTGCTGATGCTGGCGGCGGCGCTGCCGAGCGCGAGCAACGTGTCGCTGCTCGCCGAGCGCTACGGTGCGGACAACGGCCGTGTGGCGCGCATCATCATGGCGAGCACGGTGCTCGCCTTCGTCACCTTCTCCTTGCTGGCCTGGGGCCTGGGCGTCGGGCGCGGCTGAGGCGGCCCGGCCGCCTCAGGGCGCGGTGCACAGGCAGTGCGCCACCGCCGCAAACGGCTTGCGGCCCTCGGCCAGCTCGGCCACCCACCCTAGCTCGCGCTGCGCGTCGCGCAGCACCGGCGCCATGCCGGGGGGCACCTGCGCCTCGAGCCAGCCGGTCAGGCTGTGCTGCACACGCCCGCTCAGCCATGCGAGCAACTGCTCGGCGCGGCCGGCCTCGGGCTGGATCACCACGATGCGCGGGTTCTCGCCGAGCTGCGCGCGCCGGGCGGCGGACTTGAGCGCGTCGGCATAACCGCCGAGGGTGTCGACCAGGCCGCGCTCCTTGGCCTGCGCGCCGGTCCACACGCGGCCCTGCGCCACCGCGTCGATCTTGTCGGGCGTTGTCTTGCGCGCCTGCGCGGCCTTGGCCGTGAAGTCGCCGTAGACGCGGTTGATGGTGGCCTGCAGCAGCTCGGCGAAGCGCGGGTCGAGCGGGCGGCGCGGGTCGCCGGCGCCGGCCAGCCAGGTGGTGGTCACGCCGCCGGTGTGCACGCCGATCTTCTCGAGCGCCTTGTCGGCCGAGGGCAGCAGCGTGAACACGCCGATCGAGCCCGTCACGGTGCCGGCGTCGGCCATCAGCTCGTCGGTGGCCATCGAGATCCAGTAGCCGCCCGAGGCCGCCACGTCGCCCATCGACACCACCACCGGCTTGCCCTCCGCGCGCGTGAGTTCGAGTTCGCGGCGGATCAGCTCCGATGCGAAGGCGGACCCGCCCGGCGAGTTGACGCGCAGCACCACCGCCTTCACCGACTTGTCCTCGCGCGCCTTGCGGATCAGGTTGGCCGTTGACAGGCCGCCCACCTGACCAGCCGGCGCACGGCCATCGACGATCTCGCCTTCGGCCACCACCACGCCGATCGCGTCGCCGATCGCCGCCGGCCTCTGGCGTGCGAGGTAGTCGCCGAACGACACCTGGCGGAAGGTCTTGCCTTCGGCATCCTTTGCGCCACGCTCGAGCATCATCTGGCGCAGCTCGTCGCGTGTCTTGAGCCCGTCGACCAGCTTGGCCGACAGCGCGAGCTTGGCCGCATCGCCGCCCGCGGCGTTCAGTCGCTGCGGCAGATCGTTGATGAGCGCCATCACGCTGCCGGCGGGCAGCTTGCGCGCCGCCTCCACGCCTTCGACGTAGGTGCTCCACAGGCCGTTGTAGGCGTAGCCCATGGCCTCGATGGTTTCGGGCGAGGGGCCGTTGAGGGTGAAGGGTTCGCCAAAATTCTTGAAGGTTCCGGCACGCACGAGGTTGACGCTGATGCCCAGCTTGTCGAGCGCGTCGCGGTAGTAGTTCTGGTAGCGGCCGAAGCCCTTCACGAACACCATGCCCATCGGGTGCAGCAGCACTTCGTCCGCGTGCACCGCGAGGTAGTACTGCGCCTGCTCGTAGTGGCCCGCCCAGGCGGTGACCTGCTTGCCGCTGGCGCGGAAGCGCTGCAGCGCTGCGGCGACCTCGCGCAGGCTGGCCATGCCGCCGCCCTGGAACTCGTCGAGAAGCAGCACCACGCGCGTGATCTGCGGGTCGCGTGCGGCGGCGTCGAGCACCGTCAGCACGTCACGCAGCTGCGTGCTCTTCGGCGCGTCGCCGGCGATCTGGGCGAGGGCCGCGTCGCGCACGCCCTGGGCATGCTGCTCGACCAGCGGGCCGCGCAGGTCGAGCACCAGCGCGGTGTTGTCCTCGAGTGCACGCGGGCCGCTGGCGAAGAGGGCCACCAGCACCGCAACCAGGATCAGCAGGAAGACGAGGTTGAACACCACACGGCGGGTGCCGTCGATCAGCCACCAGAGGCGCCCCAACCAGCGACGAAGGGCAGAACGGGGAGCAGCGGACATGGAGGACTCCGAGATGTGAACCGCGTCACTGTACGGGAGGCCCGTCAAGACCATCCGATGTAACGGGTGGTGAGAGGCCCGCCGGCCGGCGCGAAGATGCGGTGTTGTCCTACAGGCGCATCGAGGACCCCGTCATAGCATTTGTCTCGGGCCACGGTTCCCTCCTCCCTCCCTCCCTGAATGCTGTGGCTCATTCGGCGGGCAGTGCGCGAGCACGGCCCGCTTTCTTTTTGGCGGTGCGTGTTGCGCCTCGCGTGACGACAATCGGGGCCTCGTCTCGGTTCAGCAGGAGCACGCATGCCCATCCGCATCGTCCGCCTCGGCACGCCACGCAGCGCCGGCGAAGGCCTGCGCATCGGCACCGTGCGCCGCCCGCCGCGCGGCGTGCCCAAGGCCGAGTTCGCGACGCGCGACTACTACGACGTCTGGCTGCCCAACCTCGCACCGAGCGAGGCGCTCTTGAAGGAGGCCCTGGCCGCCGAGAGCGACGCGCAATGGAAGGCCTTCGCGCGCCGCTACGCCGCCGAGATGAAGGCACCCGATCATGCGCGCCTGCTGGACACGCTCGCGGCGCTGTCGCACCACACGGCGTTTTCGGTCGGCTGCTACTGCGAGAACGAAGACCGCTGCCACCGTTCGCTGCTGCGCGGCCTGCTGGCCGCACGCGGCGCGGCGATCGCGAACTGAAGTGATAGCCTTGCGCGCTCTCGCAACGGACCCCGCCCCATGTCTTCCCAGCCCCTCGTCATCGTCGGCTCCGGCCTGGCCGGCTACAACCTCGCGCGCGAATTCCGCAAGCTCGACAAGACCACGCCGCTCGTCGTCGTGAGCCGCGACCACGCCGGCTTCTATTCCAAACCCATGCTGTCGAACGCGCTGGCGGGCAAGAAGACCGCGGCCACGCTGGTGATGAAGGCGGCCGAGAAGATGCGCGAGGAGCTCGACGCGACGCTGCTTGCCAAGAGCGAGTTGAAGCGCCTGGACACCGCCGCGCAGGCGATCGAGCTCGCCAACGGCGAGAGCATCGCCTACCGCGACCTGGTGCTGGCCCTCGGCGCCGACCCGATCCGCCTGCTGCTGCAGGGCGACGCCGAGCCCGAGGTGATGTCGGTGAACGACCTCGACGACTACGCCCGTTTTGCCGAACGACTGGAAGGCGCCGACACCGTGGCCATCCTCGGAGGCGGCCTGATCGGCTGCGAGTTCGCCAACGACCTGCTGCACCGGGGTGTCGCGCCGACGGTGATCGACCTCGCCGACCGGCTGCTGTCGCGGCTGTTGCCGCCGCAGGCGAGCGAGCGGCTGCAGGACAAGCTGGGCGCCGCCGGCGTGGCGTTTCGCCTCGGCGTCTCGGCCACGCGGGTCGACCGCGACGGCAACGGCTACCTGCTGACCTTGAGCGACGGCAGCAGGCTCTATGCCGACCGGGTGCTCTCGGCCATCGGGCTGCGTCCCCGCACCGGCCTTGCCGCGGCGGCCGGCATCGCCACGCAGCGCGGCATCACCACCGATCGCCTGCTCGCCACCAGTGCGCCCCATGTGTATGCGCTCGGAGATTGCGCCGAGGTGGCCGGGCTGTCGCTGCCCTTCGTGCTGCCGCTCATGGCGCAGACCCGCGCGCTTGCCGCCACGCTGGCCGGCACGCCGACGCCGGTGGTCTACCCCGCGATGCCGGTCACGGTGAAGACCCCGGCCTGCCCGACCGTCGTGTGCCCGCCGCTGCCAGGTGGTGCCGGCAGCTGGACGGTGGAGCTGAGCGACGACGCCTGCACGGCCCGCTTCGCCGACGACGCCGGCCGGCTGCTCGGCTTCGCGCTGCTCGGGGCGGCGGTGTCGCAGCGCCAGGCCCTGGTGGCGCAGGTGCCCGCCTGGCTGGGCTGAAGCCCTAGATCGACAGCGGGTCCACGTCGAGCGCCCAGCGCAGCACGCCCTTGTGCTGCGACTTGAGCTGCATGATCGCGTCGACCCACTGCCGCAGCACCCGCTGCAGGATGCCGCGCGCCGGCGCCTCCACCAGCATCTGCATGCGCTCCACGTTCGCCACCCGCGCGATGTGGTGCGGCACCGGCGGGTAGACCAGCAGTTCGCTGGCGCCGGGGATCTGCTCTGCCAGGGCGGCCGCGGCCTGCAGGAACTCGCGTGCCGCCTGGGCCGTGCGCGCCTCGGCGCGCAAGAGCGCGAGGTGGCTGAACGGCGGCAGGCCGGCCATGCTGCGTTCCTTCAACTGGCTGTCGGCGAAGGCCTTGAAGTCGTGGCGCAGCAGCGCCGCGTACAGCGGGTGCGTCGGGTGCCAGGTCTGCACCACCATCTCGCTGCGGTCGGCCTGTGACGCATCACGTCCGGCGCGCCCCGCGGCCTGCATCAGCAGGGCGAAAAGGCGTTCGGGCGCACGGAAGTCGCTGCTGAAGAGCGCGTTGTCGGGGCTGACCGCCGCCACCAGCGTGATGCGCCGGAAGTCGTGGCCCTTGGCCACCATCTGCGTGCCCACGAGCACGTCGACCTCGCCGGCGTGCACGGCCGAGAGCTGCGCTTCGAGCGCGCCTTTCTGGCGCGTGCTGTCGGCGTCGATGCGGGCCACGCGCGCGCCGGGCAGCGCTTCGGCGAGCTGTTCCTCCAGACGCTCGGTGCCACGCCCGAGCGGTGCGATGTCGAGGTTGCCGCAGTCGGGGCAGGCGCGCGGCACGCTCTGCGTGAAGCCGCAGTGGTGGCAGCGCAGCGTGCGGTCGACCTTGTGGAACACGCGCCAGGCGCTGCAGTGCGGGCAGTCGCTCTTCCAGCCGCAGGCGCCGCAGTGCAGCACCGGGGCATAGCCGCGGCGGTTGAGGAAGACCAGGCTCTGCTCGCCGCGCTCCAGACGGCGGGCCAGGGCGCCGACGAGCTGCGGCGACAGGAGCGTGGTCACGCCCGGCGCCTTGGGCAGCAGGTTCATGTCGACCAGGCGCACCGCCGGCAGGGCGCCGTTGCCCACGCGGTGCGCAAGCGTCAGCCGCTCGTAGCGGCCTTGTTCGGCACGCTGCCAGCTTTCCAGCGAGGGCGTGGCCGAGCCGAGCACCACGCACGCGCCTTCGAGCTTGCCGCGGTAGACCGCGAGGTCGCGCGCCGAATAGCGCGCCCCTTCCTGCTGCTTGTAGGACGGGTCGTGTTCCTCGTCGACCACGATCAGGCCCAGGCGCGGCAGCGGAGCGAACACCGCCATGCGGGTGCCCAGCACCAGGTCGGCCAGGCCGAGGTGGGCGGCCAGCCAGTTCTTCAGGCGCTGCGCCGGCGTGAGGCCGCTGTGCAGCGAGACGATGCGCCGGGGCGCCGGCCCTGTGCCGAACCGGGCGGCAAAGCGCGCTTCGAGCTGCGGCGTGAGGTTGATCTCGGGCACCAGCACCAGCACCTGGCGGCCGGCGGCGAGCGTCTCTTCGGCGGCCCGCAGGTAGACCTCGGTCTTGCCGCTGCCGGTCAGGCCATGCAGCAGCACGACCGGGGCATTCCCCGGCGCGCTGAGCTGGCCGAGGCGGGCCAGGGCGGCAGCCTGGTCCTCGGTCAGCTCGGGCCGGGTGGGCGCCGGGCCGGCGGGAGGTTGCGCCCAGGCCTTGCGCAGGCGGGCCACACGCTGGGCCAGCTGCGCGCCGTCGAGCTTGCGCAGCTCCGGCGGCAACACCGACAGGGCCACTTCCCCGAGCCCGCGCTGGTAATACAAGGCGGCGAATTCCACCAGCTCGCACCAGCGTGCCGACAGAGGCGGCACCGCGTCCAGCACCGCCGCGATGGGCTTCAAGGCCATCGAAGGTTCGGGCGACGCGTCTCCGGGCCACACGATGCCCGTCACCTCGCGCTTGCCGAGTGGGGCTCGCACCAAGGTTCCTGGTGAGAGCGTGCGCTCGCTCAGATAGTCGAGCGCCCCGCCCAGACCGCTGTGCTGCGGGGCGTCGACGGCCACTCGAACAGGCAAGCGCTCATCCATCGGCAGGGTGCGAGATGCGGCTTCGAAGCCAAAGGTCTTGTTAAGAACGATTCCTAAGTCGCTGATTTTTCAGCGCTTTTGAAAGTTTCCACGACTCTTGTGGATAACTTTGTGGGGAACCTGCCAAAAATGATGCCAAGGCCTTGATTTTCCGGGCCCTGCGCTGCGTTGCCCACTTTCGAAGCAACTGCGGCTCTCAATGAAATCAAGGACTTAGCCGCCTAATCAGAAATACTGATGCTGCAACGCGTCAGTCTTGTCCTACAAGGGGCAGATTCGGGGTTTTGGGGATAAGTCAAGCCCTGAGTGCATGCTCACCGGGAAAGCACCACATACCGTTCCGGAAAAATGCAACGAGCTGCAACAGCCCTAGGGCTGGCGATGCAGTCCGGGCGAATGCGAGTGCACCGCGTCGACCAGCGCGGCCACGCTTTCGGGCGGCGTGTGCTGGCTGATGCCGTGTCCGAGGTTGAAGATGTGACCCACGGCCCGGCCATCGTCCGCATGCCAGGGGCCGAAGTTGTCGAGCGCCTTCACCACCTCGGCCTGCACCTGCTCCGGCGACGCAAAAAGCACGGCGGGGTCGAGGTTGCCCTGCAGCGCCGCGAAGCCGCCGATGCGCTGGCGCGCGGAGGCCAGGCTCACCGTCCAGTCCAGGCCGACCACGTCGCAACCGAGGGCGGCGATCTCTTCCAGCCACATCCCGCCGCCCTTGGTGAAGACGATGTGCGGAATGCGCCGACCCTCGTGCTCGCGCTTGACCTGCGCGAGCGCGCGGCGGGTGTAGTCGAGGCTGAAGGCCTGGAAGGCGCCGTCGGCCAGCACGCCGCCCCAGCTGTCGAACACCATCACCGCCTGGGCGCCGGCCTCGATCTGGGCGTTGAGATAGGCGGCCACCGCGTCGGCGTTGACCGTGAGCATCTTGTGCAGCAGGTCGGGCCGGCTGTAGAGCATGGTCTTGACGAGGCGGTAGTCGTCGGAGCCGGCGCCTTCGACCATGTAGCAGGCGAGTGTCCAGGGGCTGCCCGAGAAGCCGATCAGCGGCACGCGGCCGTTGAGTGCCTTGCGGATGGAGGTGACCGCGTCGAAGACGTAGCGCAGCTTGTCCAGGTCGGGCACGGCCAGCTTGGCGACCGCGGCCTCGTCGCGCACCGGGTGGGCGAACTTCGGGCCTTCACCCATCGCGAAGCTCAGGCCCAGGCCCATGGCGTCGGGGATGGTGAGGATGTCGCTGAAGAGGATGGCGGCATCGAGCTTGTAGCGCTCGAGCGGCTGCAGCGTGACCTCGGTCGCGAAGTCGGTGTTGGTCGCCAGGCCCATGAAGCTGCCGGCCTTCGCGCGGGTAGCGCGGTACTCCGGCAGGTAGCGGCCGGCCTGGCGCATCAGCCAGACGGGCGTGTGGTCGGTGGGCTGGCGCAGGCAGGCGCGCAGGAAGCTGTCGTTTTGGAGTTCGGCGAACATCGAAGGATTATCCCTGCCGTCTCATAATCAGCCGCACCTATCCCCTCGGAGACCGCCATGCTCGCCCAGAACGTCCTGCAGACCATCGGCAACACGCCGCACATCCGCATCAATCGCCTGTTCGGCCACTCGCACAGCGTGTACGTGAAAAGCGAGCGTTCCAACCCCGGAGGCTCGATCAAGGACCGCATCGCGCTGTCGATGATCGAGGCGGCCGAGAAATCGGGTGAGCTGCAGTCCGGCGGCACCATCGTCGAACCTACCTCGGGCAACACCGGCATCGGCCTGGCGATGGTCGCGGCGGTGAAGGGCTACAAGCTGGTGCTGGTGATGCCCGAGAGCATGAGCGTCGAGCGCCGCCGCCTGATGCTGGCCTACGGCGCGAGCTTCGTGCTCACGCCGCGCGAGAAGGGCATGAACGGGGCCATCGCCAAGGCGAGCGAGATCGTCGCCTCGACCCCTGGCGCGTGGATGCCGCAGCAGTTCGACAACGCGGCCAACATCGACGTGCACGTGCGCACCACCGCGCAGGAGATCGCGGCCGATTTCCCGGCCGGGGTCGACGTGCTGATCACCGGCGTGGGCACGGGCGGCCACATCACCGGCTGCGCCAAGGTGCTGAAGGGCCTGTGGCCGAAGCTGAAGGTGTTCGCGGTGGAGCCGGCCGCCTCGCCGGTCATCAGCGGCGGCAAGCCGAGCCCGCACCCGATCCAGGGCATCGGCGCCGGCTTCATCCCGAAGAACCTGCACACCGACCTGCTCGACGGCGTGATCCAGGTCGAGGCCGAGGCGGCGAAGGAATTCGCGCGGCGCTCGGCGCGTGAAGAAGGCCTGCTGGTGGGCATCTCGTCGGGCGCCACGCTCGCCGCGATCTCGCAGAAGCTGCCCGACATTGCAAAGGGCGCGACCGTGCTCGGCTTCAACTACGACACCGGCGAGCGCTACCTGTCGATCGAAGGTTTTCTGCCCAACGAATGAGCGTTGTTGAACGCCAGCGGGACGAGCGCCGGGCCGCCCCAAGCCGGCCCGCATCCCCTCGGGGGATCACCTGCCGTAGTCGGCAGGCGAGGGGCTGACATGCGACCGAGAGTCCTCATCGTCGAGGACGAGCCCGGCATCGCCGACACGCTGCAGTACGCGTTGCGCACCGATGGGTTCGAGCCGGCCTGGGCGGCGACGGGCGAAGAGGCGCTGTCGCAGTTCAAGGCGCAGCCGCCGTCGCTCGTCGTCCTCGACGTCGGCCTGCCCGATGCCAGCGGCTTCGAGGTCTTCAAGCGCCTGCGCGAGGTGGCCGACGTGCCGGTGGTCTTCCTCACCGCGCGCAGCGACGAGATCGACCGCGTCGTCGGGCTTGAACTCGGTGCCGACGACTACGTGGCCAAGCCGTTTTCACCGCGCGAGCTGGTGGCGCGTGTGCGCTCCATCCTGCGGCGCAGCACCAAGGCGGCGGCCGCGGCTCCGGCGCCGGCGCTGCCGCTGAGCGTGGACGAAGGCAAGCGCCAGATCCGCTTCTACGGCCGGCTGCTCGACCTCTCGCGCTACGAGTTCGGCCTCCTGCAGACGCTCGTCTCGCGGCCCGGCCACGTGTTCAGCCGCGATGCGCTGCTCTCGCGCGTGTGGGGCGACGATACCGAGAGCCTCGACCGCACCGTCGACGCCCATGTGAAAACCCTGCGCGCCAAGTTGAAAGTCGTGGCGCCCACGCTCGAGCCGATCCGCACGCACCGCGGCAGCGGCTACGCGCTCGCCGAAGACCTGCCTTCGACCCTGCCCTCTTCGTGACGAAGAGAACCCGCATCTTCATCGGCATCCTGCTGGCCTACGCCATCGGCGTGGGCCTCCTGATGTACCGCCAGCTCCAAGACATCGACCCGCGCTACCGCGAGTCGGCGGAAGAGAACCTGGTCGACACGGCCCAGCTCATGGCCACGCTCATCGAGGGCACGTCGCGCGACGGCACGCTGCAGGTCGAGCCGCTCGGCCCGGTGTTCCAGGCACTCTACGCGCGCCGCTTCAAGGCCGACATCTATGGCTTCGAGAAGACACGCGTCGAGCTGCGCCTGAGCGTGGTGGACCGCGGCGGCACGGTAGTGTTCGACTCGACCAACCGCTCGCTCGGTGCCGACCATTCGTTGTGGCGCGACATCCGCCGTGCGCTGCAGGGCGAATACGGCGCGCGCACCACGCCCGACGTCGAAGGCGATGCGCAGAGCTCGGTGATGTACGTGGCCGCGCCCATCCGCGTGGGCGGCAGCATCATCGGCGCGGTGAGCGTGGGCAAGCCGGTGCAGAGCTTCGGCCAGTTCGTGCAGGCGGCGCGCCGCAAGACGCTGCTGGTGGGCACCACCTCGGTGGTGGCGGTGCTGCTCCTGGTGGTGATCCTCTCGGTGTGGCTGGTGCGGCCGTTCGGCGTGTTCGCCGACTACGTGCGCTACGTGAAGGCGCAGCGAACGCTGAGCCTGCCGCGCCTCACGCGCCGTGCGCTGAAGGCGGTGGCCGCGGCCTACGACGAGATGCGCGATGCGCTCGCCGGCCGCAACTACGTGGCCGACTACGTGCAGACGCTCACGCACGAGGTGAAGAGCCCGCTCTCGGCCATCCGCGGTGCGGCCGAGCTGCTGCAGGAGCCGATGCCCGATGCCGACCGTGCCCGCTTCGTGGCCAACATCGCGCGCGAGACGCAGCGCATCCAGGAGCTGGTCGACCGCATGATGGAGCTGACGGCGCTCGAGTCGCGCCGCACGCTCGACGCACCGGTGGCGGTGGCGCTGCGTCCCTTGCTGCAGGAGCTGGTGGCCACGGTGCAGCCGGCGGCAGCGATGCGCGGCCTGAAGGTGGTGCTCGACGACGGCGACGACGCCAGCGTGCAG
>DASWSY010000196.1:0-7385 GCA_036402415.1 Rhizobacter sp.
AGGCATGCGCCTCTTCGCCGAAGGGCACGAGCCGCTCCTTCGCGCCCTTGCCGGTGACGCGCAGCACCCCTTCCGAGAGGCTCAGGTGCACGCTCTTCAAGCTGACGAGTTCGCTCACCCGCAGGCCGCTCGCGTACATCAACTCGAGCATGGTGCGGTCGCGCAGGCCGAGCGGGGTGTCGACCTCGGGCGCCTGGAGCAGCGCCTCGACCTGCGCCTCGCTCAGCGTCTTGGGCACCCGCAGGGGTTGTTTGGCAGACAGCAGCTTGAGCGTCGGGTCGGCCTGCACAAGGTGCTCGCGCAAGGCCCAGCGGAAGTAGCGCTTGAAGACGGTCAGCCGCCGGTTGGCGCTGGTGGCCTTGGTCGCGGCGTGCTGCGCGATGGCGTGCTCGCGCAGGTGGCTTTCACGCGTGTCGTCGAGCGCTGCACCGTGGGTCTTCGACAACCACTGCGCGTACAGCGTCAGGTCGCGGCGATAGGCCGCGAGCGTGTTGGCCGACAGCCCGTCCTCGATCCACAAGGCATCGATGAAGCGGTCGATGGACTGCCGGCTCGCAGCCAATGAAGATTCGGCCATCCCTCATGATCGCACCCGCCAAGCGAGCGCAGCGAAGCGCCCCATCAAGCAACGCCCGCGGAACCGGCTCTGCCGGGCCGCAGGGTGGCGCCCCTCGGGGGCAGGAGCGCAGCGACTGGGGGGCCGTCAGTTCATTCCAGCGTCAACTTCTGCTGCGCCACCACCTTCTTGTAGACCTCGAACTCGGCCTTGATCTGCTCGCCGAACTGCTCGGGCGTGTTGCCCACGATCAGCGAGCCGGTGTCTTCGATGCGCTTCTTCACCGTCGGGTCTTCGAGGGTCTTCTTCACGGCGCTGTGCACCTTGTCGACCACCTCCTTGGGCAGGCCCTTGGGACCGTGGATGCCGTAGTAGGCCATGCGGTTGACGGGCTCGAGCCCCACTTCCTTGAAGGTCGGCACGTTGGGCAGCACGGCCAGGCGCGTGGGCGCGGCGACCACGATGGCAATGAGGCGGCCGTCCTTGATGAAGGGCAGGGCCGAGGGCAGGTTGTCGAAGATCATCGGCACCTGGCCGGCCACGGTGTCGTTGAGTGCCGGGCCCGCACCGCGGTAGGGGATGTGGGTGATGAAGGTGCCCGAGAGGTTCTTGTACAGCTCCATCTGCAGGTGGCCGATGCCGCCGGTGCCCGAGCTGGCGAAGGAGTACTTGCCGGGGTTCTTCTTCACCTCGGCGAGGAAGCCCTTGTAGTCGCGCGCCGGGAAGCTCGGGTGCACCGCGATCACGTTGGGCGTGGCGGCCACGTTGATGATGGACGTGAAGTCGGTGAGCGGGTTGTAGGTGATCTTCGGGTTGATCGCCGGGTTGGCCGCGGTGGTGGAGACGGTGGCCATGCCGAGCGTGTAGCCATCGGGGGCAGCCTTGGCGATCTCGTTGGCACCGATCGAGCCGCCACCGCCTGCCTTGTTCTCGACGACGAGCGTCTGCCCGAGCGGCACGTTGATCTTCTCCGCGAGGACGCGCGCAACGATGTCGGTCGTGCCGCCAGGCGCGAAGGGCACCACCAGTCGCACGGGCTTGTTCGGATAGGCCTGCGCAAACGCGGCAGGCGCGGCGGCGGACAGGGCGATGGCGGTGACGATCAAAGTTCTGCGTTGCATGCGGACTCCTGGTTCTGGCCGTGGTGCGGCGAAGAATCCATGCTGCCCTTGCGGGACTGCATTGGCGACTGTGGAAACTACGCAGGAGGTTGTACTGCAAACTCGCTGCATGTCGAATGGCCTTCTGCTCCTGCCGGACTTTCTGCTCATCGCATGCGGGTTCCTGCTCTGTCGCTACACGGCCCTCGACCGCCCCATCTGGGAAGCGGCGGAGCGGCTGGTGTATTACCTGCTGTTCCCGGTGCTGCTCTTCAACTCGATCGTGAAGACCCCGCTGCAGCCGACGCAGACGCTCGGGCTTGCGGCCGCGGGCATCGGCGTCATCCTGTGCGGCGTGGTGCTCGCCTTTGCGCTCAAGCGCTGGCCGGGGGTCGACGCGCGGCTGCACGCCTCGGGGGCGCAAATCGCCTTTCGCTTCAACTCCTATGTCGCGCTGGCGCTGGCCGAGCGCCTGGGCGGCGCGCTGGGCGTGGCCTCGATGGCGCTGCTGATCGCACTTTGCGTGCCGCTCGCCAACGTGGCCGCAGTGTGGTCGCTGGCGCGGCACGGCGGGCACGACTACCTGCGCGAGATCGCCCGCAACCCGCTCATCATCAGCACGGTGGCCGGCCTGCTGGCCAATGCGGCGGGCGTGAGCTTCCCCGAAGCGGTGGCCACCACCCTGCAGCGCATCGGCGTGGCCGCCCTGCCCATCGGGCTGCTGGCGGTGGGCGCGGGCCTGCGCGTGGGCGGGCTGAAGAAGGGGCCGTGGCTGGCGACCACGCTGCTGGGCATCCGGCACGCGGTGCTGCCGGCGGTCGGCCTCGGCCTCACGCTGCTGCTTGCGCTGCCGCCCGACCAGCGGCACATCGCCGTGTTGTTCGCGGCCATGCCCACCGCGTCGAGTGCCTTCGTGCTCGCGTCGCGCATGGGGGGCGACGGGCCCTACGTGGCGGCGCTGGTGACGGCGTCGACCCTGCTCGGGATGGTGAGCATCCCGATCTGGCTGGCCCTGATCTAACCCTGGGCCAGGGCCCAGTCGATGTGCTCGCGCAGCAGCGGGCTTGCGCCCTCGCGCGCCGCTTGCAGCGCGGCGGCGACCTGCGGGTCGTGCGTGGCACGCAGCGCGTTGCCGAGCGCCACGGCGATGTTGCGCTGCCAGCGCGCGTGGCCGATGCGCCGGATGGCGCTGCCTTCCGTGTGGCGCAGGAACTCGTCTTCGGTCCAGGCCCAGAGCTGCAGCAGGCTCGCGTCGTCGAGCGGGGCACGCGGGTCGAAGTCGGGCAGCTCGTTGCGTTGCGCGTACTTGTTCCAGGGGCAGACGAGCTGGCAGTCGTCGCAGCCGTAGATGCGGTTGCCCATCGGCGCGCGCAGTTCTTCGGGGATGGCGCCGTCGTGCTCGATGGTGAGGTAGGAAATGCAGCGCCGCGCGTCGAGCCGGTAGGGTGCGACGATGGCGCGCGTGGGGCAGACGTCGAGGCAGGCGCTGCAGCTGCCGCAATGCGAGCTCACCGGCTCGGACAGCGGCAAGGGCAGGTCGACGTAGATCTCGCCCAGGAAGAAGGTCGAGCCGGCGTCGCGGTGCAGCGTCAGCGTGTGCTTGCCGCGCCAGCCGATGCCGCTGCGCGAGGCGAGCTCGACTTCGAGCACCGGCGCGGAGTCGGTGAACACGCGGTGCCCGTATGGGCCCACGGCCTCGGCCAGGCGATCGGCGAGCTTCTGCAGGCGCTGGCGCAGCACCTTGTGGTAGTCGCGGCCGCGGGCGTAGATCGACACCGTCGCATCTGCCGGGCGTTGCAGGCGCGCCCACTCGACGGCCTGCCAGTCGTCTGGCGTGCTGCGCGGCAGGTAATCCATGCGCGCGGTGACCACGCGCACCGTGCCCGGCACCAGCTCGGCCGGGCGTGCGCGCTTGAGGCCATGCGCGGCCATGTAGTCCATCGAGCCGTGAAAGCCGTTGTGCAGCCAGGCGAGCAGACCTGGTTCGGCCGAGGACAAGTCCACGTCGGCCACACCGATCTGTGAAAATCCGAGCGCCGCGGCCCACTCGCGCAGCGGTGTCATCAGCGCGAGCAGGCTTTCGTCATCCAACTTGCGAACCTCCGTCATTTGTCGTCGATTCTAGGAACCCGCACCCTGCACTGGGCCGATGAAGGTGCCTGCCAGGCCACTGCGCAGGCCATCGCGCAGCGGCCCGCGCTGCGCGATGCGTTCATCGAGCTGCACGGCACGCTGGGGGCGGGCAAGACGACGTTCACACGGCATCTGCTTCAGACGCTGGGCGTGCAGGGGCGCATCAAGAGCCCGACCTATGCGGTGCTCGAGTCGTACGAAGTGGCGGGGCTCGCCATCTCGCACTTCGACTTCTACCGCTTCAAGGACCCGCAGGAGTTCGAGGACGCCGGCTTCCGGGACGTGTTCGCGCAACCCGGGCTCAAGATCGCCGAGTGGCCCGAGCAGGCCGCGGGTTTGTTGCCGCCGGCCGATCTGCGCATGGAACTCGTGGCGCTCGAAGGAGACGAACGCCGCGTGACTTTCGACGCTCTCACACCCCGCGGACAGGAGCTCCTGCCTTGAGGCGGCGCGAACTGGTTCAAGGCTCCGTCGCGCTGCTGCTCGGCACGCACCAGCTGGCCTTTGGTGCCAGCATCCTCGCGGTGCGCGTGTGGCCCGCGGCCGAGTACACCCGCGTCACGCTCGAATCCGACACCGCGCTCACGGTCAGGCACTTCATGGCCGAGAACCCGGCGCGGCTGGTGATCGACATCGACGGGCTGGAACTGAGCCCGGCATTGCGCGAGATCGTCGGCAAGGTGCGGCCCGACGACCCCTTCATTGGCGGCGTGCGCGTGGGCCAGAACCAGCCACGCGTGGTGCGCCTCGTGATCGACCTCAAGCAGTCGACGCTGCCCCAGCTCTTCACGCTCGGGCCGATTGCCGCCTACCAGCACCGGCTGGTGTTCGACCTCTACCCGACCGAAGAGCGTGACCCGCTGCTCGCGCTGGTACAAGACAAGTCGCAGGCCGAGCAGAAGGCGGCGCAGGCCGTGCAGGACGCGCTGGGGGAATTCATCGGCCGCATGGGGCAGCCAGGTGGCGCGGCGGCCTCCGCGCCGGCGGGGCCCTCGTTGCCGGTGCCGCCCGCCCCCCCGCCGGTGGCCGCGGCCCCGGCGCCGAAGATGAGCCGCGAGCGAATCGATCGGCTGATCATCGTGGCCATCGACCCGGGCCATGGCGGCGAAGACCCGGGGGCGATCGGCCCGACCGGCCTGCGCGAGAAAGACGTGGTGCTGGCGGTGGCGCTCAAGCTGCGCGATCGCATCAACGCCGTCAGCGGCATGCGCGCCATGCTCACGCGCGACGGCGACTACTTCGTGCCGCTGCACGAGCGCGTGCGCAAGGCGCGGCGAGTGCAGGCCGACCTGTTCGTGTCCATCCATGCCGACGCCTTCATGAAACCCACGGCCCGCGGCGCCTCGGTGTTCGCGCTCTCGCAGAACGGCGCCAGCAGCACCGCCGCCCGCTGGATGGCCGACAAGGAAAACGCCGCCGACCTGGTGGGTGGCGTCAACATAAAGGCCACCAAGGACTCGACGGTCCTGCGCACCATGCTCGACATGAGCACCACCCGCCAGATCAAGGACAGCCTGAAGCTCGGCGGCGAGGTGCTGGGCCAGATCCGCAAGGTGGGCCATGTGCACAAGCGCCATGTGGAGCAGGCGGGCTTTGCGGTGCTGAAGGCGCCCGACGTGCCGTCGATCCTGGTGGAGACCGCCTTCATCTCCAACCCTGGGGAAGAGGCCAAGCTGCGCAGCAGCGACTACCGCGAGCAGCTCGTCGATGCGCTGGCGACGGGCATCAAGCGCTACTTCGCGAAGAACCCGGCGCTGGCGCGCAACCGCCAGCTCTGACGGGCCCGCTCAGGAGGCCGCGGCCGCCGCCTTGCGCCGGGCCTTCCACGCCCCGGCGATGACCAGCAGGCCGGGGATGATGATCGCGGCCCAGATGATCTTGTCGAGGTTTTCCTTCACCCACGGGATGTTCCCGAAGAGGAAGCCGGCCAGGGTCACGCCGCCCACCCAGATGGTCGCACCCACCACGTTGTAGAGCGTGAATCGGCTGCGCGTCATCTCGGCCACGCCGGCAACGAAGGGCACGAAGGTACGCAGGAAGGGAAAGAAGCGCGCCAGGATGATGGTGATGCCGCCGTGCTTCTCGTAGAAGGCGTGCGCCTGGTTGAAGGCCTCGCGGTTGAAGAAGCGGCTCTGCTCCCACTGGAACACCTTGGGCCCGAAGTAGCGCCCGATGCTGTAGTTGCACTGGTCGCCGAGGATGGCGGCCACCGTGAGCAGCACGACCGCCAGCGGCAGGCTCATCAGCCCCACGGCGCACAGCGCACCCACCACGAAGAGCAGCGAGTCGCCCGGCAGGAAGGGCATCACCACGACGCCCGTCTCGACGAAGATGATGAGGAAGAGCAGCGCGTAGACCCAGCTTCCGTAGGCCGCCACGAAGTTGGAGAGGTGCACGTCGACGTGCAGGATGAAGTCGATCAGGAAGGAGATGAGTTCCATGGCCGGCGATTATGGCGACGTGCGAATGACCGGTTCTTACAATGCCCCGATGAACGCCGTGCCCGAGCTTGCCGCCGCCGACCCCGCGACGCGTCGCCCCATCCGCGAGCTGCCCGACGAGCTCATCAGCCAGATCGCCGCTGGCGAGGTGGTGGAGCGGCCCGCCTCGGTGGTGCGCGAACTGGTCGACAACGCCCTCGATGCCGGCGCCACCGAGGTGGTGGTCAAGCTCATGGCGGGGGGCGTGCGCAGCATCCTCGTGGAAGACGACGGCGTGGGCATTC
Organism: Rhizobacter sp.; assembly: GCA_036402415.1. Lineage (GTDB taxonomy): Bacteria > Pseudomonadota > Gammaproteobacteria > Burkholderiales > Burkholderiaceae_C > Rhizobacter. The sequence continues at coordinate 6,515 of DASWSY010000196.1, forward strand.
CGGCCGACGAGCTGCCGCTGGCGCTGCGCCGGCATGCCACCAGCAAGATCGCCTCGCTCGGCGAGCTGGAGAGCGTGGCGACGATGGGGTTTCGCGGCGAGGCGCTGGCGGCCATCGCCTCGGTGGCAGAGCTCAGCATCGCGAGCCGCACCGACGGCGCGCCGCACGCGCAGCGCATCGATGCGCGCAGCGGCGAGTTGGTGCCGGCGGCGCGCGGGCGCGGAACGAGCGTCGAGGTGCGCGAGCTCTTTTTCAGCACGCCGGCCCGCCGCAAGTTCCTGAAGACCGATGCCACCGAGCTGGCGCACTGCCTGGAGGCGGTGCGCCGCCATGCGCTGGCGCGGCCCGACGTCGGCTTTGCGGTCTGGCACGAGGGCAAGCTTGTCGAGCAGTGGCGCCGCAGCAGCCTCGCACAGCGCGTGCGCGAGGTGCTGGGCGAGGAATTCGTGGCCGACAGTCGCGAGGTGCAGTTCGAAGCCGGGCCCTTGCGCATCGCCGGGCGTGCCGGCACGCCGGCGGCGGCACGCGCGCGCGCCGACCACCAGTACGTGTATGTCAACGGCCGCTACGTGCGCGACAAGCTGCTCGCGCACGGCGTGCGCTCGGCCTACGAAGACGTGCTGCATGGCGGCCGGCAGCCGGCCTACGTGCTCTTCGTCGAGATCGCACCCGACCGGGTCGACGTGAACGTGCACCCGACCAAGATCGAGGTGCGCTTCCGCGACTCGCGCGAGGTGCACCAGGCGATGCGCCGCGCGGTGGAGGCCGGGCTTGCCCCGCCCCAGGCGGCGGCCGGCACCGCGCTGCCGGTGGCCCAGCCGCCGGCGCCCGAGCCGGGGCGCCCGGCGGCATTCGTGCCGGCGTGGCCGCC
>DASWSY010000197.1:0-4105 GCA_036402415.1 Rhizobacter sp.
CGTGGAAGTTGCTCTGCCTCGCCCGGCCGCCGTCGATGTCGACCACCTGCAGCCAGGCGGCGCTCAGGCCGTCGAGGATGGAGCCCTGCACCTGCGCTTCGGCGCCGCTCAGGTTCACGATCTGCTCGCCGACGTCGCACACGCTGATCACCCGGGTGACGCGCAGGCGGCCGTCGGCTGCCACGCTCACTTCCGCCACCGTCGCGACGTAGCCGCCATAGCTCGCATGGAAGGCGACGCCCTGCGCCTGGCCGCGCGGCAGGGTGCGGCCCCATTGGCTCTTCTCGCCCACGGCCTGCAGCACGCGGCGCATGCGTTCGACCTGGTAGACGCCCTGGCGCGAGAAGAAGCCGCCCGGGCGCACCTCCCGTCGATCGCCCAGCAGGGCGAGGCGGAACGCGAGCGGGTCCTGCTTCGCCGCGTGTGCCAGTTCGTCGACGAAGCTCTGCACCACCCAAGCGCTCACGTTGGCATGCGGCGCGCGCCAGGCGCCCATCGGCACGCCGCAGTCGATCGCACTTTGCTCCACCGTGCAGTCGGCGATCCACGGCGCCGGGAATTCGTCGCCGAGTTGCGGGTCGATGGTTTGGCCGCGCCGCCCGAGGCCGACGAAGTGGTCGTGCCAGGCCACCACACGGCCCGCCGCATCGAGCCCGCCGCGCAGCCGGTGGAACCCGCCGGCGCGGAAGTGGTCGTGCTGCAGGTCATCCTCGCGCGACCACAGAAGCTGCACCGGCGTGGGCGAACGCATCGCGATGGCGGCGGCCTCGACCACGTAGTCGCTCGACAGCCGGCGGCCGAATGAACCACCGCCACGCACGATGTGCAGGCGCACCGCAGCGGGCGCGACGCCGAGGCTCTTGCTCACGTGGTCGCGTGCCCAGGCCGGGGCTTGCGAGGCGGTCCACAGTTGCAGCACGCCGTCCTGGAAGGAAGCTGTGCAGTTCAGCGGCTCCATCGCGGCGTGCGCGATGAACGGGTAGGCGTACCAGGCCTCGACACGTTGCGTGGCCGACGCCAGGGCGCGGTTTGCGTCGCCGTCCTGGCGAGAGATGCTGCTGCCGGGCTGCTGCGCGACGCGGGCCGCCTCCGTCGACAGGCTCTTCCAGCTTTGCTGCGCCACGGGGTTGTCGGCCCACTGCACCGTGAGCTTCTTGCGCGCGCTGAACGCCGCCCAGGTCGAATCGGCCACGATGGCCACGCCCGGGCGCAGCCCGAGCACCCCGCCGATGCCCTCGACGACGAAGGCGTCGCGCACGCCGGGCAAGGCTTTCACCTCGTCAAGGTTCGCGCGCACCACGCCGCTGCCGAAGACGGGGCACTTCTCGTACACCGCGAAGCGCATGCCGGGCAGGCGCAGGTCGATGCCGAAGAGGGGAGCGCCGCGCACGAGCTTGTCGTTGTCGACGCCGCCGACGCGCGTGCCCAAGAGCTTGAAGTCGCGGGGCGACTTGAGCTTCACCGCTCGGCCTTGTGGCACGGGCAGGCTCGCGGCCCGGGCGCTCAGCTCGCCGTAGCGCAGCGAGCGGCCCGTCGCGCGGTGATGCACGGCGCTCGCGGCAGCATGGCATTCGCGCACGGGCACGCCCCAGGTGATCGCCGCGGCCTGCACGAGCATGGTGCGGGCGGTGGCGCCCAGCACGCGGAACGCCTGGTAGTTCTTGAGGGTGGAGCTGCTCGCGCCGCTGAACTGGTTGCCGTAGGTGTCGTCGAGGTCGGCCTGCTCGACCACGACGTCCTTCCAGTCGGCCTCCAGCTCTTCGGCCAGGACCATCGGCAGCGCCGTCTTCACGCCCTGGCCCACCTCCATCTGCTTGGCCATGAGCGTCACCACGCCATCGGGTGCGATGCGGATGAAGGCGTTGGGCTTGAAGGCCTCCTTCGAATGAGGGAGGGGCTGTGGCTGCGTGGCGGCCGCAGCATCGGCCGACGACCGCAGCACCAGACCGAGCGCAAGTCCACCGCCCGCGAGGCTCGTGACGGCGAGGAATTTGCGGCGTGCAAGGCGCTCGGGAGGGACGTGCGTGCGGGTCACGGCGCGTGTGTGAGGGAAGGCTGCGGATTATTTCACTGGAGCTCGTTTTCATTGTCGTTCTTCCCCGTGCCCTTACGCTCAACTAGGGGGTCTGGACCCCTGGTAATGCCGCACATAATTCCGCGGGTTTTGGCCTCGCTTGGGCCCGTTTCCGGCCTGTTTTTTCGGCCCTGCACGACCTGCTTCGTGTTTCGCCCCAGCCCGTGCCCGCCCGGCAATTGACGAAGAGAAAACATGGCGAACACAGTGCGTAGCGTCCTCATCGGTTCCGAATCCCTGCTGATCCAGTGCGGGCAGGTGCTCGAGCAGGCGGGCCACCAGATTGCGGCCGTGGTCACGACGCGCGCTGCGATTCGCCGATGGGCTGCCGAGAAAGGCATCCGCGTGCTGGCCGACTCGGCCGCATTGCTCGCCGCGCAGGACATCCGCCCCTTCGACTACCTCTTCTCGATCACCAACCTCTCGGTGCTCTCGCCCGAGGTGATCGCGATGCCCACACGCGCGGCGATCAACTTCCACGATGGCCCGCTGCCCGAATACGCCGGCCTCAACACGCCGGTCTGGGCCCTGCTCAACGGCGAAGGCCGCCACGGCATCACCTGGCACGTGATGACCGACAAGGTCGACCAGGGCGACATCCTGGTGCAGCGCCGCTTCGACCTCTCCGAAGGCGAGACCGCGCTCACGCTCAACACCAAGTGCTTCGAAGCCGGCATGGAGAGCTTCGAGGAGCTGGTGAAGGGTCTTGCAGACGGCACGCTGCAGGGCCGTCCTCAGACCGAGGGCCCGCACCGGTATTTCGGCCGCAAGGACCGCCCGTCCGCGGCCTGCGCCATCCGCTGGGACCAGCCCGCCTCGAAGATCGCCACCCTCGTTCGTGCGCTCGACTTCGGCACCTATGCCAACCCGATCGGCTCGGCCAAGGCGGTGTTCAACCAGCGCCTGGTGCTCGTGCCCGAGCTCAAGGTGCTGGAAGACCGCTCGGGCCTGCCGGCCGGCAGCATCGTGGCCGTCAACGACGATGCGCTGGTCGTCACCACCGCTGACTTCGACGTCCGCATTCCCCGCCTCGAAACGCTCGACGGCAAGCCTCAGCTCCTCACCTGCCCGGTGCTCAACCTGCGCACCGGTGCCCGCTTCGAGGTGCTCGACGATGCACGTGCCGAGGAACTCGGCCGCATCGATGCGTCGCTCAGCGCGCATGAAAACTTCTGGCTGCGCCGACTGGAGACGCAGTCGCCGCTGGAGCTGCCCTACATCGACCGCACCGCCGCGCCCGTGGCCGCCTCCTGGCAGAGCCTCGACGTGACGCTCCCCCCCGGCGGCGATGCCGACACCCGCGTGGCCGCGCTCGTGGCCTATCTCGCCCGCCTCACCGACAAGGACGGCTTCGACCTCGGCTTCGCCGACCCCGCGCTGCGCCGCGCGGTGGGTGCTGCGCCGGCCTGGTTCGCGCAGCAGGTCCAGCTGCGTGCTGCCATCGACTTTTCGCGCGGCTTCGACGCGCTGCGCAGCGCCATCGCCGCCGAGCTGGCCGAGCTGCGCAAGCGCACCTCGTATGCCACCGACGTCGTGGCCCGCACACCCGAGCTGCGCACGCTCGGTGCGACAAAGGATCCTCGGGTGCAACCGGTCGCGGTCACCATCGTCGACACACTCGACGAGGCTTCGGCCCAGCCCGGCATCGAGCTCACCATCGCGCTGAAGGCCGACGGCTCTCAGGCGCGCTGGGTGTTCGACGCCTCGAAACTCTCGCGGGGCAGCGTGCAGGCCATGCAGTCGCAAGCCGCCGCGCTGCTGCAGGCGGCCGATGCCGATGCCTCGCGCGCCGTTGCCGAGCTGCCCCTGTGGGACGCTGCCGAGCGCAGCCGAGTGCTCGACCAGTGGAACGCCACCGACGCGCCGGCGCGCACCGATGCGTGCGTGCACCGCCTCTTCGAGGAGCAGGCCGCGCGCACGCCGAACGCCACGGCCGTGACCTGCGAAGACCAGTCGCTCACCTACGACGAACTCAACCGCCGCGCCAACCAACTCGCGCGCCGCCTCAAGTCCCTGGGCGTCGGCCCCGAC
>DASWSY010000198.1:0-2305 GCA_036402415.1 Rhizobacter sp.
GTTCTGCAGCACCCCTTCCACGCTCACTTCGAAATGCAGGTGCGGACCGGTGGATCGCCCGGTGGTGCCGACCTGGGCCACGATCTGCCCGCGTTTCACCAGGTCGCCTGGCTTGACCAGGATTTTCGAGGCATGCGCGTAGCGGGTCAGCAGACCGTTGCCGTGGTCGATCTCCAGGAGGTTGCCGTAGGCCGCGTGGAAGTCGGTCGAGCGCACCACGCCACCCGCCGCGGCCATGATGGGCGTGCCCACGTCCGCCGGGAAATCGAGCCCGGTGTGCAGCGCGGGGCGGCCCGAGAACGGGTCGGAACGGAAGCCGAAGCCGGAGCCCACGCTGCCGTTGATCGGCGGGCTGTTGGGCACCATCAGGGCCTCCATGCGCTTTTCGAACAGGCGCGACTCGATCATCGTGAAGAGGTCGGCGCTCTGCTCGGCGGATTCGTCCAGCGAATCCATCATGCCGTTGAGCTGCTCGAGCGAGGGCTTGCGGGCCGGGATGAACGGGCCGCCCTGTCCGCCGCGGTGGACCGAGGGGGCGATCTGCTTGAGCTCTTCGGGCTTGACGCCGGCCAGGCCCGATACCCGCTCGCCGATGGCTTCGAGCTTGATCAGCTTGGCCTGCATCTCGCCGAGCTTCTGCGCCATGGCGTCGAGGTTCTCGCGCATGAAGCGGTCGCGTTGGGCGAATTCGTCGCGCACCACCAGGCGCACGATCTGGCTCACCACCGGCCAGCCTTCACGAGCGGCCTTCAGGAAGATGACGTGGTAGATGGTGCCCGAGAGCGCCAGCAGGACCACCACGAACGCCAACGCGAGGGCCACCAGTTGCAGGCGGTTGAAGTGCAGCACACGGGTGCGCGCCATGCTGCCGTGGGTGATCATGATCTGCATCGCTAAACTCCTTGCGGTGAACCCGAAGCAGCCCCCGGTCACCCCCAACGCCATGCGCATGCAGGAAGCCATGGCCTCGAGCCCCCCGCTTGCGCGCCTGCAACAACTGATGCGGGAATCGAACGACCGCTTCGAAGTTGTACGCCCTGTCTTGCCGGCGGCTCTGGCCGCTCATGTGAAGCCCGGACCCGTGGATGGCGACGGGTGGTCGTTGCTGGCAGCGAACGCTGCAGTGGCAGCCAAGCTGCGTCAGCTTCAACCTCGGCTCGAAGATGCACTCGAGCAGCGGGGATGGCAGGTTACTGCAATCAGGATCAAGGTTCAATCAGCTTCACGCTGAGCTGATACGAGACGTATCAGCGCCTTGAGTGGTGCCCCCGACAGGATTCGAACCCGTGACCTTCGGTTTACAAAACCGCTGCTCTACCAACTGAGCTACAAGGGCTGAGGACGTGAAACGTCCGAGATTCTAGGACTTGCGTCCCCACCCGGAACTTACTTGATGCGCTTGAGCGCCGGGCGCCCGCCGCTGGGTGGCTCCGGAGGCTCGTCGCCTTCGCCCGGCTTGGCAGGTGCGGCTTCGCCCGCCACGTTGGGCTCGCCGGTGGCCAGGCGCAGCCCGCCGGGTTGCGTGGGCCGCTCGGCGGGAGCCGGCTCGGTCGATGCGGAGGCAGTGGAGGGCTCCGTGGGCACGGGGAAGGCCATGCCCTGGCCGTTCTCGCGGGCATAGATCGCGATCACGTGGTCCACCGGCACGGCGATGTCGCGCGACACGCCGCCGAACCGAGCCTTGAATTCGATCAGCTCGTTCCCGAGCTTGAGCGAGGTGGTGGCCTCGAAACCGACGTTGAGCACGATCTCGTTGTTCTTCACGTACTCGATCGGCACCTGAACGCTCGCGTCGACGTACACCGCAAGGTACGGCGTGAAGCCGTTGTCGGTGCACCAGTCGTGCAAGGCCCGGATCAGGTACGGCCGCGTGGACGTCCCTGCGTTGCCCGGTGTGGTCGGAATGAGGCTCATGCGCGAACGCTTTACTTGCGCATCACCTTCTCGGACGGCGTCAGCGCTTCGATGTAGGCCGGGCGCGAGAAGATGCGCTCGGCGTACTTGAGCAGCGGCAGCGCGTTCTTCGACAGGTCGATTCCGTAATAGTCCAGGCGCCACAACAGCGGCGCGATCGCGACGTCGAGCATCGAGAAGTCGTCGCCGAGCATGAACTTGTTCTTCAGGAAGATGGGCGCGAGCTGGGTCAGGCGGTCGCGGATCTGCGAGCGGGCCTTCTCGAGCTGCTTGTCGTTGGGCTTGACGCCGGTGCTGCGTCCTTCGAGCACGTTGACGTGGGCGAAGAGCTCCTTTTCGAAATTGAGCAGGAACAGACGCACACGTGCGCGGGCCACCGGGTCACCTGGCA
>DASWSY010000199.1:0-4522 GCA_036402415.1 Rhizobacter sp.
CGCAGCACGGCGTCGTTGAAGCGGAAGCCGGTCTCGAGCTCGCCGAGCACTTCCTTGCTGCATTCGATGTTGATGCAGAGGTAGTGGGCCTTGGCCAGCTTCTGGATCAGGTAAGCCATCTGGCGACGGCCCCAGTCTTCCACGCGGTGCACCTTGCCACCACCATTGGTGACGATGCCCTTGTAGCGCTCCAGCATGGCCGGAACCTGTTCGCTCTGGTCCGGATGGATGAGCAGGATGATTTCGTAATGACGCATAGGACTCCTTCTGGTTTCCAGTGTGGAAGCCACCCCGTAGGCGTCGTGTCCTCGGGCGAAGCGCTGGGCGGGATGCCAAGCAGAATGCTCGTCGGACCGGGTGTGGCAAGGGAAACCCGTGATTCTACTCCGAAACTCCTCGGAGGCGCCAATGCACTACTGCGGGCGCCGTGGCGTGCGGATGCCCGCCAGGAACGCCTCGGTCGCCCCCGCCCGGCTGGGTGTCAGCAGGCTCACGAGCACCGTGACGGCGAAGCTGGCCGCCACGCCGAACAAACCGGCCGAGATCGGCTGGATGCCCAGCCACAGGTCGACCGGCACCAGGACGTGGAACGTGTCACGCATCCAGGGCTCGTTGCGGACGATGTAGTACAGCGTGACCGACAAGCCAGCCACCATGCCCGCCGTCGCACCGGCGGCATTGGCACGTTTCCAGAAGACACCCAGCACCAGGGCCGGAAACAAGGCCGAGGCGGCGATGGAAAAAGCGGCCGACACCAGGAACACGATGTCCGCCGGCTTCTGGGCGGCCACGGCGGCGGCGCTCAACGCCACCACCAGCAGCAGCATCTTGGAGGTGGTCACGCGCCGGCTGTTCGACGCATGCTCGTCGACGACCTTGAAGTAGACATCGTGCGACAGCGCGTTGGCGATCGTCAGCAGCAAGCCGTCGGCGGTCGACAGCGCCGCCGCCAGGGCACCAGCGGCCACCATGCCCGACACCACGAAGGGCAAGCCGGCGATCTCGGGCGTGGCCAGCACCACCATGTCGCTGCCGATGCGGATCTCGCCGAGTTGCAGCACACCATCGCGGTTGATGTCGCTCACGCTCAGAAGCCCGGCATCGACCTTGGCCCAGTTGGCGATCCAGCCCGGTAGCTGGTCGAACGGCGTGCCCACCAGCACGTTGAACACTTCGAACTTGACCATCACCGCCAGCGCCGGCGCCGAGAGATAGAGCAGCAGGATGAAGAACAGGGACCAGGTCACCGACTGCCGGGCCTGCCGCACAGACGGCGTGGTGTAGCTGCGCATCAGGAGGTGCGGCAGGGCCGCGGTGCCGATCGTCAGGCAGAACACCAGCGCCAGGAAGTTGCGCCGCGACTCGTCGAACTCCCGCTGCTGGGCCGCGGTGCCGTTCGGGTCGCCGGCATACGCCTGGCCGTGCGACGGCAGGCCGCCGAGCGGCTGCGCCCTCGCCTCCGCGGCCGCCTGGGCTTGCGACCAGACGCGCCGCGCCGTTTCGGCGTCGCGCGGCAGCGCCATCACTGCCTTTTCGGCAGCCTGGATCTGCGCCAGCGGCGCGTCGGCGGCGCGAAGCTGCTGCACCCGCTGGCGCGCCTGCTCGTGTTCCCGCGCCAACGCCGCAGGCACGTCCCGCAGCTTCGCGGCATAGTCCTCGGCTCTGGCCCTGTACAGGGCCATGACCTCCAGTTCACGCGGATCGGTCCTCAGGGCCTCCTCGCGCTCGGTCACCTTCTGCAGTTGCTGGCCGTAGCTCAGTTGCGGCACAGGCATGCCCGTCTGCTTCACCGACAGCCAGAACACCGGCACGAGGAAGGCGATGACGAGCACGATGTACTGGGCGACCTGCGTCCAGGTCACTGCCCGCATGCCGCCCAGGAAGGAGCACACCAGGATGCCACCGAGGCCGAGGAAGACGCCGATCTCGAACCCCACGCCGACCAGGTGGCTCGCGATCAACCCGATCGCGTAGATCTGCGCCACCACGTAGGTGAATGAACACAGGATCGCCGCCAGCACGCCGATCAGACGCGGCCCATGGCTGCCGTAGCGCGCGCCGAGGAAGTCGGGAATCGTGTACTGGCCGAAGCTGCGCAGGTATGGCGCGAGCAACAGGGCCACGAGGCAGTAGCCGCCCGTCCAGCCCATGATGAAAGCGAGCCCGGCATAGCCCTGCAGGTACATGGCACCGGCCAGGCTGATGAACGACGCCGCCGACATCCAGTCGGCCGCGGTCGCCATGCCGTTGTAGACAGCCGGCACGCGGCGGCCGGCGACGTAGTACTCGTCGGCATTCGAGGTGCGGCAGATCACGCCGATGCCGGCGTAGAGCAGCACCGTCGAGAGCAGGAAGATGGCGCCGATCCAGCGGCGCGACATGCCCATGGCCTCGAGCCCGGCCAGGCCTGCGATGAAAAGCAGCAGACCCAGCACGTAGGCGCCATACACCCGGTTCAGTCGTCGGGTGAAGGCGCGTGGGGAGAGTTCATCGGATGTGGCGGAAGGGCCTGCCATGGCGGGCCATTCTCAAGGCGCGGGTCGGCTGCGTGCCATCCTCATCAACCCTCGACGGGGCGATCAGCGAAGCTTCAGCGCCTTTCGGCGAGCCGCTTCCAGGTCTCGACCACGGTGTCGGGGTTGAGCGAGATCGACACGATGCCTTCGGCGGCGAGCCAGTCGGCGAAGTCGGCATGGTCGCTCGGGCCCTGGCCGCAGATGCCCACGTACTTGCCCACCGCACGGCAGGCGGTGATGGCACGCGAGATCAGCGCCTTCACCGCCGGGTCGCGCTCGTCGAAGTCCTTGGCGAGGATCTCCATGCCCGAGTCGCGGTCCAGGCCCAGCGTGAGCTGCGTGAGGTCGTTCGAGCCGATCGACATGCCGTCGAAGTACTCCAGGAACTGGTCCGCCAGAACGGCGTTGCTCGGGATCTCGCACATCATGATGATGCGCAGCCCGTCCTGCCCGCGCTTCAAGCCCTTCTCGCCCAGCATCTCGGTCACGCGCTTGGCCTGCCCGATGGTGCGCACGAAGGGCACCATGATCTCGACGTTGGTCAGGCCCATGTCGTTGCGCACGCGCTTCAGGGCCTCGCACTCCATCGAGAAGGCGTCGCCGAACCCGTCGCTCACGTAGCGTGACGCGCCGCGGAAGCCGAGCATGGGGTTCTCTTCCTCGGGCTCGTAGCGGCTGCCGCCGATGAGCTTGCGGTACTCGTTGGACTTGAAGTCCGACAGGCGCACGATCACCGGCTTGGGCCAGAAGGCCGCCGCGATGGTGGCCACGCCTTCGGTCAGCTTGTCGATGTAGAAGGCGCGCGGCGAGGCATGCCCGCGCGCTACCGACTCCACCGCCTTCTTGAGGTCGGCATCGACGTTGGGGTAGTCGAGGATGGCCTTGGGGTGGATGCCGATGTTGTTGTTGATGATGAACTCGAGCCGCGCCAGGCCCACGCCGCTGTTGGGCATCTGGGCGAAGTCGAACGCGAGCTGCGGGTTGCCGACGTTCATCATGATCTTGATCGGGCAGTACGGCAGCTCACCGCGATCGACCTCGGTGACCTCGGTCTCGAGCAGGCCGTCGTAGATGTAGCCGGTGTCGCCTTCGGAGCAGGCCACCGTGACGAGGGCGCCGTCCTTCAGAGTGTCGGTCGCGTCGCCGCAGCCGACCACGGCAGGGATGCCGAGCTCTCGGGCGATGATGGCGGCGTGGCAGGTGCGCCCGCCCCGGTTGGTGACGATGGCACTGGCGCGCTTCATCACCGGCTCCCAGTTGGGGTCGGTCATGTCGGTCACGAGCACGTCGCCGGGCTGCACGGTGTCCATCTCGGCCAGGCTGTGCACGATGCGCACCGGGCCGGTGCCGATCTTCTGGCCGATGGCGCGGCCTTCGGCGAGCACCGTGCCGGTGCCCTTGAGCTTGTAGCGCTGCTCCGCCTTGCCTTCCTGCTGGCTCTTCACGGTCTCGGGGCGGGCCTGCAGGATGTAGAGCTGGCCGTCACCGCCGTCCTTGCCCCATTCGATGTCCATCGGGCGGCCGTAGTGCTGCTCGATGATGAGGGCGTATCTGGCGAGCTCGGTGACGTCGGCGTCGCTGAGCGAGTAGCGGTTGCGCAGCTCGGTGGCGGTGTCGACCGTCTTCACGAGCTTGCCCGAGGACTTCTTCTCCTCGGGCGTGGCGAATTCCATCTTGATGAGCTTGGAGCCGAGGTTGCGCCGGATGACGGCCTGCTTGCCGTTCTTGAGCGCGGGCTTGTGCACGTAGAACTCGTCGGGGTTAACCGCGCCTTGCACCACGGTCTCCCCCAGGCCGTAGCTTGAGGTGATGAAGACGACGTCCTGGAAGCCGCTCTCGGTGTCGAGCGTGAACATGACGCCGGCCGCGCCCAGGTCGGAACGCACCATGCGCTGCACGCCGGCGGAGAGCGCCACGTCGGTGTGGGCGAACCCTTTGTGGACGCGGTAGCTGATGGCGCGGTCGTTGTAGAGGCTGGCGAAGACCTCTTTCATCTTGTGCAGCAC
>DASWSY010000200.1:0-1651 GCA_036402415.1 Rhizobacter sp.
CACGAGTGCGAACGACGACGACGTCGCAGTGGCCCAGGTCTACTTGCGGCATCGGCCGCTCGCCGATGTGACCGAAGTGCGGGCCATCGCAGCGGACATCGGCCGCATGACGTCGGCCGCGGCGCAGGCGCGTGCGTTGGAGACGCTCGCCAAGCAGCGCCTGGCCGACGCGCAAAGTCTGCAGGCGATCGCGCGTCTCTTCCCTCGCGCGCGATCGCTCGATGTGCAGCGTGCCATCGCCAGCATCCTGATCCGCTCCGACTATCGGCAGCTCGGTCCGGCCGAACTCGCACGCACACTGCGGGAACACCGTCTGCGATCCCCCGGCGGTCGCGACGTGATCGACGTCCTCATCCAATTGCTGCAGACGGCTTGACCTGGTCCCTGGAGCCGCCCGCAGGGCGGGTGTCGGCACGCCGTTTGCCGCAAATAGCGCGTGAACGCCGAATCCATGAAGAGCCACATCATTCCCCATGAGCAAGGTCGCGCGTACCTGCGCTTTGCTCTGATGGTCGCCACCTCGACCCTCGTGATGTTCGGGCTCATGTACCTCAACACCTACGAATCGGATCACCTTTTCTTCAGCCAGACGCGGGTCTGGATGGCAGTCGTGATGGGCAGCGCCATGGCCGTCATCATGCTGGCCTTCATGGGGCACATGCTGAAGAACCGTGCCGCAAACCTCGGCATTGCACTGGGCGGTGCTCTGGCCTTCGCTGCAGCGCTGTGGCTGGTGCGCAGCCAGGCCACCGTCGACCAGGTGAGCTACATGAAGGCCATGATCCCGCACCACTCGATCGCCATCATGACGAGCCGCAGGGCGAAGATCGAGGATCCTCGCGTGCGTGCGCTTGCGGACGACATCATCGACGCGCAAGTGCGCGAGATCGATGAGATGAAGGCCTTGATCGCAGAACTCGAGCGCGGCCGATGATCAAGTCGGGCGTGTCTTGCATGGCGCCTGATTCGCTTTGGACTGATCATCTCGGCAGGCTTGGAGCTCCGTCCAGGCCTCATAACGCTTCGGCCAACCGCGACACGAGACAATGCGGCCGATGGAACCCACCGACGCCGACGCCCGCCTCACCGACCTCGAGATCAAGGCAAGCTTCACCGAAGATCTGCTGGACACGCTCAACGAGATCGTCGCGCGCCAGCAGGCCCAGATCGACCGCTTGACCGCTGAGCTCTCCACCCTGCGCAGCCAGATGCCTACGGCTGACGGCGGCCTCGTCTTGCGCAGCTTGCGCGACGAACTGCCGCCGCACTATTGAGCAAGCGCAGGCGCCCGCAAGCAGGGTCCGTGATCGCGATCCGAGGGCTCTCTGGGCCTTTCGAATAGCCGTTGTTGCTCAGACTGGACGACCGCTTGATGTCAGAGTTTGGTCGGCGCTGAAGGAGCCGCCTCTGACAGTTGTTGCTGCAGAGCCGACGGTGCCCCATCGACGGGCTGCTTGAGACTGCGTGCTGCCGGTCGTGGACCAGCGTTGGTTGACTGCAAGGACCGAAAGCGGTCTTACGCACTTCCGCGCGCGCGATGACCGCTGCACGCCGGTACCGGACACTAAGACTTCAAAGGGTTAGCAACGGACTCGACCGACCCCTATCGCGCACGACGAACACCTGGTTCCGACCCACTGCTGACTTTCTG
>DASWSY010000201.1:0-8003 GCA_036402415.1 Rhizobacter sp.
GCGATGGCCATCCAGCTCATCATCAACCGCGAGTGGGGCCTGGCGAAGAACGAGAACCCCAACCAGGGCGCCTTCGTGATCGAGGAGCTGACCGACCTGGTCGAAGAAGCGGTGCTGAAGGAGTTCGAGCGCATCGCCGAACGCGGCGGCGTGCTGGGGGCGATGGAGACCGGCTACCAGCGCGGCCAGATCCAGGAAGAGAGCATGCGCTACGAGATGCTCAAGCACACCGGCGAGTACCCCATCATCGGTGTCAACACCTTCCGCAATCCGCATGGGGACCCGGTGCCGCAGCACATCGAGCTCGCGCGATCGACCGAGGCCGAGAAGCAGTCGCAGCTCAAGCGCCTGGCGGACTTCCACGCGCAGCACGCCGACCAGGCCCCGACGATGCTCAAGCAATTGCAGCAGGCCGTGATCGACAACCGCAACGTCTTCGAGGTGCTGATGCAGGCGGTGCGTGTGTGTTCGCTGGGCCAGATCACGAGCGCACTTTTCGAAGTGGGCGGGCAGTACCGGCGCAGCATGTGAGGCTGCGGCAAACCGCACAGTCGCGCGCGGTTTCCCTAGTCGACGCTGTCGGTAGCGAACGGTAACCTCGCTTCTGAAAACGATTTCATAGAAGCCTGCCTGGCTTCATTGCGAGGAGTTCCTGCGATGCCCGCCGTCCATCGACGCCGATTCGTCACCACCCTGGCCGCCAGCGCCACCCTGGCCGCACCCGCCTGGCTGCGCGCACAGCCCACGATCAAGATCGGCCTCACGCTGCCGCTGAGCGGTACGCCGCAGGTGCGAAGCGCGATCCAGTCGGCCTCCGGTGACGTGGGCCTCGATTTCCTCGCCGGTTTCCAGCAGGCCGTCGCGGCCGAACGGCGCGGCCTGGCCATCGAGGTGGTCGAACTCGACGACGAGTACAAGCCGGAGCGCGCCGCCGCCAACGTCGAGACCCTCGTCTCGCGGCAGGACGTGGTCGCGATCAGCGGCCTGTGGTCGACCGCGCATGCGCTCGCCGCCCTGCCCGTGGCGGCCCGGCTGCGCGTGCCAGTGGTGGGCATGCGCTCGAGTGCCGCGGAGTTGCGCCGTGGCGACAACCCCTGGGCGTTCCACCTGAAGGCGAGCGACACCGACGAATTGACCGCGGTGCTCAAGACCTTCGCCAGCATGAGCCTGCCGCGCGTGGGCGTGGTCCACACCGACGAAGCCTCGCACCACGCACTGCTCAAGTACATGCAGGCGGCCGGGGGCAGCGTGTCGCGCGCCATCGCGGTCGACCCTGGCAACGCCGGCAAGCTCGCGGCCGCCGCCCGCGAGGTGATCGGCACGCCCGGCACGCAGAGCGTGCTGCTGCTCCTGCCCACCGAGGCGGTGGTCGACGCGATGATGGAGCTGCGCGGCCGCGGCAGCACCTACATGGCGCCGGTGTGCACGCTGTCGCAGGTGATCAGCCGGCCCTTCGCCGAAAGCCGCGAGCGTGCGCTCAACGGCCTGGGCGTGGCCAGCCCCTTCAGCAACCCGGCGTTTTCGCGCACCGAGGTGGCCACGCGTTTCCGCGAGTCCATGATCGACCGCGACCTCGACGCCCTCACCCGCTCCTTCAGCGCCTTCGAAGGCTTCGTCTACGGCAGCGTCATCACCCGCACGCTGGTCGAGATGAAAGGCATACCCACCCGGCAGGCGCTCGCCGCGGCCCTGCGCAGCAAACCGATGAACCTGGGCGGCCTGCCCATCCGCTTCGACGAGCGCCAGGTCGGCCACCAGTCGGTGCACCTGCTCTACAAGTATTCGGCCGAGGGCTCGCTCAAGGCCTGATCCCGCCCGGGGCGCCGGGTGGAAAGCGGAGAGAATTCCGCCCGATGGACTCTCCGGCCGTCCCTGCCCCTGCCCCGCGGCCCGCGCTGGCCATGGCCCGTCGCGCCTGGAAGTCGCTCTACCAGGACTCCACGCGCTGCATCGCGCTGGCCGACCAGGCGCTGGCGCGCGCGCTCGAAGACCGCGACACGCTGGCCGAGGGCTGGGCCCGCCTCGTGCGGGGACTGCACCTCATCTGGTACTCCACGCCGCAGACCGCCGCGCAGGAGCTCGCCCAGGCCGAGGCCTGCTTTGCCACGCTCAACGACCGCCCGGGGCACCTGCTCGCCGAGGTCGGGATCGCACGCTGCCTGTGGCGCGATGCGAAGTACAAGGAGTCGCTGGAGCGCATCCTGCCGCTGCGCGCGGAGGGCCTGCAGGTGCTCAAGCGCGACGAGCTCGGCATGCTGCTCAACGTGATCGCCGGCTGCTACTCGTCGCTCGGCGAATCGGAGCAGGCCTTTGCCTACATGTACCAGGCGCTGCACGAAGCCCGGCCCGCGCGCGGCAACGGCTTCGAGGTGGTGCTGTACTGCAACCTCGCGCACGAGCTGATCCAGCTCGGCGACTTCCACCAGGCGCTGAGCTACGTGGAAGAAGGCATCCGCCGCTGCACGCAGCTTCACAACGCACGCCTGATGAGCGTGCTGCTCATCAACCGCATCATCTCGCTCACGGGCCTCGACCGCGCCGCCGAGTCGCTGCCCGACGTGAAGCACCTGCTGGAACTGCCTGCCGACGAGACCGGCCGTGGGCCCACCAACGCCAACTTCGAGACCATGGCGCTGGCCGCGGTGCGTGCTGGCGACCAGGCCCTGGCCCGCGAGCTGGTGGCGCGTGCGCGCCACGACACCACGCAGGTCGAGGTGCCTGACGAAGCGCTCACGCTGGTGGTGGCCGAAGCCGAGGTGATGCGCGCCGATGCCCGGCTCACCGAAGCCGCCCGGCACCTGCAGGACGCCGAACCGCTGCTGCAGGCCGCCGACGCGGGCCTGAGCCTGCGCGTGCGCTGCCTCTACCACGCGGCCCTGGCCGACACCTGCGAGCAACTCGGCCAGCCCGAGCGTGCGCTCGCGGCCTTGCGTGAGTGGCAACGCTGCCACGTGGCACGCGGCCACCAGGCATCGCGCGCGCGCTACCAGGCCGCGTCGCTCCAGACCGAGCTGCGCCGCCTGCAGCAGCACCTCGACGAGGCCGAGGCGCGTCGCCGTGCCACCGAGAAGGCCCGTGCCGAGCTGGAGGCGATCAACCAGCAGCTCAAGTCGAAGATCGACGAAGTGGAAGCGCTGAAGTCGCGGCTGGAGCAACAGGCCACGCGCGACTTCCTCACCGGCCTCTTCAACCGCCGCCACCTCAACGACGTGATGCCGCAGATGCTGGCCGTCGCGCAGCGCGAAGGCCAGCCGCTGGCGGTGGCCATCATCGACCTCGACCACTTCAAGGCCGTCAACGACCGCCACGGCCACGTCGCCGGCGACACCCTGCTGGCAGCCTTCGGCGCGCTGCTGAACGAGAACACCCGCCAGAGCGACGTCGCCTTCCGCTTCGGCGGCGAGGAGTTCTGCCTGCTGATGCCCGGCAGCTCCGCCGAGCTCGCACAGCGCAAGGTGCTCAAGCTGCTGCAGTCCTGGCGGCGTCGCGCCTTCCACTTCGAGACCGGGTCGCTCGCGGCCAACACCTTCTCGGCCGGCGTGGCCGACTCCTCCAGCGAAGCCGAATCGGTGGAGCGCCTGCTCAAGGTGGCCGACGACCGCCTGCTCGAGGCCAAGCGCAATGGGCGCAACCAGGTGCAGAGCCAGCCCACGCCGAATGCAGCGCCCCAGCCCGACGTGAGCGTCGGCTAACGCCCCTCCCGACGTCGCCGAGGCGACGCACCGCCTCCGTATTGCAATCTGGACATGCGTCTTTTAAGACATATGTCTTATTTGCGCGTCATTTCCGAGTTGCTCTGGCGTTTTCCCTCACCGTTCTGTCACTTTTTTGGCTCACATTTGCACGAGCGTGCAGTTCTTTGGCGCGTGACCACCAAGGAGAGAACAAGCCATGATCAACCGAAGAGATCTGTTGGCCACAGGTGTGGCCGGCAGCACAGCGCTTGCGCTGGGAGGGGGCGCGGCCCTGAACCCCGCCCAGGCGCAGGTCGTTCCGCCGGTGTCGGCGCTGGATGCAGCGTCGCTTGCCATCGTTCGCGTCTGGGTGCCGGTGATCCTGGGCAACAGCGCCCTGCCCACCGACCCGGCCGCGCGCAGCGCCGCGATCGAACTCTGCGCCCAGCGCGCCGGTGAGATCGTCAGCAACTACCCACCGCTCAACCAGGCCGGCATCGTCGGCCTGTTCAACACGCTCAAGGGCGGCCCCCAGATCTTCAACGCCGGCTTCCCGGCCACCTGGGAAGCGATGCCGCCCACGCTGCTGGCCGCCTTGCTCGAAGGCCTGCGTGTGAGCACTGTCGCCAGCCAGCGTTCGATCTTCAGCGCGTTCATGGGCCTGATCCCGAACGCCTTCTATTCGAACCCCATCAACTGGCCCGCCATCGGCTACGCCGGCCCGCCGAAATTCAACTGAGAGGCACGCCAACATGCCCATTCCTCAAATCGTCCCCATCCCGCGCAGGAAACCCACCGACCCCTGGGTCGTCGGCAAACGGGCCGGCTGGAAGATCATCGACGCCTCCACCCTGACGGCTGACCGCACGGTGACCTTCGACGTGGCCATCATCGGCACCGGCGCCGGCGGCGGCCTCACGGCCGAAATGCTCGCGGCCAGCGGCCTCAAGGTGGTGCTGATCGAAGAAGGCCCGCTGAAGTCGTCGAGCGACTTCAACATGAAGGAGTCGGAGGCCTACCCGCAGATGTACCAGGAGAACCTGGCACGTCGCACCATCGACGGCGGCGTCGGCATCCTGCAAGGCCGCACCGTCGGCGGTGGCACCACCGTCAACTGGGCCACGAGCTTCCGCACGGCGCCGCAAGTGCTCGAGCACTGGCAGCGCGTCTATGGCCTGACCGAGTACACCAAGGCCAAGATGGACCCGTGGTTTGCCGCGGTCGAGCGGCGCCTGGGCATCAAGCCCTGGGGCGGCCCGATCAACGCCAACAACAGCATCCTGTCGACCGGGCTGTCCCGGCTGGGCCTCTCGTGGGGCATCATTTCGCCCAACGTGAAGGGCTGCGCCAACCTCGGCTACTGCGGCCTGGGCTGCCCGATCAACGCCAAGCAGTCGATGCTGGTGACCTCCCTGCCGGTCGCCATGGCGCTGGGTGCCACCCTCTACACCCGGCTGCGCGCCCAGAACTACACCTTCAACACCGCCAAGACGGCCATCACCGGGATCGTGTGCGACGCGCTCGACCCGTCGGGCCTGCGTCCGAGCGGCCGCAAGGTGACGATCAAGGCGCGCCACTACGTGCAGGCCACGAGCGCCATCAACGGCCCCGCGCTGCTGATGCGTTCGGGCGCGCCCGATCCGCACGGCACGCTGGGCAAGCGCACCTTCCTGCACCCGAGCGCTTCGGTGGGGGGCTTCTACAACAACGACATCGCCGCCCACGCCGGCCTGCCGCAGTCGATCTACTCCGACGCCTACCTCGACAACGTGCCGCTCACCGGCACGCCGGGGTGGAAGCTCGAAGTGGCGCCGCTGCACCCGGTGCTGGTGGCCGGTGGCCCGACCTACTTCGGCGAGCAGCACGCCACGCTGATGAAGAACTTCAACAAGTACGGCGTCACGATCTCCTTCGTGCGCGACGGCTTCATGTCGGACAGCGTGGGCGGTAGCGTGGTCCTGCGTGCCGATGGTTCGCCGGGCCTCGACTACCCGCTCAGCGCGACGGTGCTCGAGTCGATCCGCCAGTCGATCAAGTCACAGGGTGCGGTGCACTTCGCGGCCGGCGCACAGCGGGTCTTCATCGGCCATGTCGACGCCGCCACGGCGGGCTATTCCGACAACGCCTCGTTCCAGGCCGCGGTGGATGCGCTGCCGATGGTGAGCGGCCGCGTGCGCCTGAACTCGGCGCACCAGATGGGCGGCTGCGGCATGTCGGCCGACCCGACCAAGGGCGTGGTCAACGGCAACGGCCGCCATCACCAGATCACCAACCTGTCGGTGCACGACGCGTCGGTCTTCCCGACCAGCCTGGGCCTCAACCCGCAAGAGACCATCTGGGGCATCACCGCCCGCAACACCGCCAAGCTGGCGCTGGACATCTACGGGATCCGCAACTGCTCGGTGACGGCGCCTGCAGACTGACCCTGTCTTCGGTTCAACGTGAAGCCCGGGCTTGCCCCGGGCTTTTTTTTCTCTCACGGCAGTGCCGGCCACTGCAGCGAGCCGTTGAGTACCGGCTCGGCACGCAGCCGCTCGGCTGCGTAGTCGACGAAGGCCCGCACCTTCGCCGCCGCGCGGCGGCCTTCGGCATAGACCAGCTGCACGGGGATCGGGGGTGGCTCATGGTCGGCCATCACGATGTGCAGCCGCCCCGCCAGCACCGGCTCGGCCACCTGGTACGACAGCGCACGCACCAGGCCCTGGCTCGCCAGCGCGCCGGCGATGGAGGCATCGCCAGCGTTCGTCACGTGGCGCAACTGCGGATGCGCCACCACACCCTCGCTGCGAGCCGCGGCACCCGGCGGATAGAAGACCCAGGGCGCACTCACCGACCCATGCTGCGAGAAGCCGATGCCGCGGTGCTGCGAGAAGTCGGCCGGCGTGCGCGGCACGCCATGCTCGGCCAGGTATTGCGGCGACGCCACCACCACGCGCCGCACCTCGCCCACCCGCACCGCGACCAGGCCCGAGTCGGGCAGGTGGGCGATGCGCAGCGCCACGTCCATCCCCTCGTCGAGCAGGTGCACGATCTGGTCGGTGTAGAAGCTGCGCGCGCTGACCTGCGGATGCAACCCGAGGAAGTCCTGCAGCACCGGCGCCACGTGCAAACGGCCGAAGATCACCGGCGCCGTGATCGAGAGCAGGCCCTGCGGCACCACATGGGCCCCGCTGGCGGACGACTCCGCCTCGTCGATCTCGGACAGGATGCGTTTGCAGTCGGCATGGAAGCGCGCTCCCGCCTCGGTGAGCGCCACCTGCCGCGTGCTGCGGCGCAGGAGCTGCGTGCCGATGCGCGCTTCGAGCGCCGCCACCGCGCGGGTCACCGCGGGCGCCGACACGCCGAGCTGGCGCGCAGCCGGCGCAAAGCCCTTGGCATCGGCCACGGCGACGAAGATGCGCATGCCTTCGAGCTTGTCCATCGCTCCCTTCCGTTGATTCACCTCTGGGCGCGGAATTATCAAATGCGCGGCGCGGTGATTCCGCGCGAGCGTCGGCACGTTCACCATGCCAGGCATCCAACACGAGGAGCCTGCATGACACCGATACGCCTTTACCAACACCCGCTCTCGGGCCACGCCCACCGCGTGAAGCTCCTGCTCTCGATGCTCGATCTGCCGTTCGAAGAGAAGCTGATCGACGTCACCAAGGGCGAGCAGCGCCACCCAGAGTTCCTCGCGCTCAACCCCTTCGGGCAGGTGCCGGTAATCCAGGACGGCGACATCACGCTCGCCGACAGCAACGCCATCCTCACCTACCTCGCGCTGCGCTACGACGACAGCGGCCGCTGGCTGCCGCGCGACCCCGTCGGCTCGGCGCGCGTGCAGCGCTGGCTGTCGCAGGCCGCAGGCGACCTCGTCAACGGGCCGGGCAACGCGCGCATCGCGGTGCTCTTCGGCCGCCCGCAGGACGAGCGCTGCGGCCGGATCGCCGCGCAGCTCTTCCAGCGCATGGACGAGCACCTGAAGGGCGCGCCATTCCTCGCCGCCGACCACCCGACCATTGCCGACCTCGCGCTCTACAGCTACACCTCGCATGCGCCTGAAGGCGGCGTGTCGCTCGACCCTTATCCTCAACTGCGCGCCTGGCTGGCACGCATCGAAGCGCTGCCGGGCTACGTGTCGATGCCGCGCCAGAAGGCACGGGCCTGACATGAGACACGCGGGCGAAGCCGCCGTGCAACGCCGCCTCGGCGTCGAGGCGCGCATGGGTGAGGTGATGGGCCAGGTGGTGCGCACCTGGATGCCCGAGCAGCACCGCGAGCTCTTCTGCAAGCTGCCCACGCTGCTGGTGGGAAGCCTCGATGCGCAAGGCCAGCCGTGGGCGTCGA
>DASWSY010000202.1:0-3762 GCA_036402415.1 Rhizobacter sp.
TAGCGCTCGATGTCCTTCGCCTCCCACGCGGCCGCCCATTCGTTCAGGCGTTTCACCGACGCCACCACCGGGCCGGTGGCCGACGGGGTCGCGGCGGGCTCCGGGGGCAGGGCGGGGGCGCCGGCCTGCAGCGCTTGCGCACGCGAGGGCGTGGCCGGAATCGTGGCGTTGCGCGGCGTGACGGGGGCGGGCACGGTGCCTCCCGGTGCCTGCGAGAGCGCCGCGCGGCGGTCGAGCTCTTCCAGGTTGAGCGGCTGCACCTCGATCGCGTCGAGCGGGCAGCGGCCCGGGCCTTCGTCGCCGGCTGACCAATGGCTGGCGCCTTCCGGCACCTCGCGCTCGCTGCGCAGGCCGAGCTGCGTGCCCAGGCGGTTGAGGGCGGCCTGCACGCGCACGTAGGCGATGCCGAGGTCGTACTCGGCGTTCGCGTACGAACGGCGCGCGGTGTAGAGCTCGTTCTCGGAGTTGAGCAGGTCGAGCAGGCTGCGCTGGCCGATGTCGAACTGCTGGCGGTAGGCGTCGCGCGCCTTCTCGATCGCGATCGTGTTGCGGTCGAGGTAGAGAAGCTGGTCGGCCAGCTTCTTCGTGTCGTTGTACGCGATGGCCAGCACCTGGCGCACGTCGCGGCAGGCCTTGTCGAGCTGGTCGGCCGCCTGGTTCACCAGGTTGACCTGCTGGCGCACGCGTGCGCGGTCGCTGCCACCGTTGAAGAGGTTCCAGTTCAGCACGATCTCGGCCGAGCTGTCGGTGCGCTGGTCGCGCACGCCGTCGAAGTTCCTGCCGGTGCCCGAGCGGAAGCGCGCTTCGACCTTGGGCTGGTACGCCGACTCCCGTGCGTCGAGCAGCTCTTTGGTGGCGCGCAGCGTCTCGATCGAGGCACTGACGGCCGCGCTGCGGCGCGCGGCTTCGAGCGAGGCTTCGTTCGCGGAAGCCGGCACACCGTCTTTCAGCAGCACCGGCATGGGCAGGTTCTTCGGCGGTGCTTCGCCCACCACGCGCTGGTAGCGGGCCGACACGTCGTGCAGGTTCGAGAGTTCGGTGCTGAGGTTGGACTCGGCGAGCGCCAGGCGCGCGCCCGCCTGTTCGAGGTCGACGCCCCGGCCCACGCCGGCACGGAAGCGCGACTGGATCTGGTTGAAGGCGCTCTTGTGCGAGACGTAGCTGTCTTCGGCGAGTTGCACCAGGCGGCGGTAGCGCAGCACGTCGTAGTAGGCACGCGCGGCTTCGAGCGCCGTCTGTTCGGTGGTGTCGACGAGCTCGAAGTAGCGTGCGAGCTTTTCGTGGCCGAGACGGCCCACCTCGTTCTGCGTGGCCAGGCCGTCCCACAGCAGCTGCGTCAGCGTGAGAGCGGCGCCGCTGCGCGTGAGCGTCTGGTTCTCGGGCGTGCGGTTGGTCACGCGGTCACGGTCGCGGCCGGCGGAGGCGCTCAGGTCGAGCCGCGGGTAGTAGCCGCCGCGCGCCGCGTCGACGGCATCGGCCGAAGCGCGGTAGGCGTTGAATCGTGCGGTGACGTCGGGGTTGGTGCTGATGGCCTTCTGTGCGGCCGCTTTCAAGGCTTCATTGCTTTGTGCGCTGGCCCCGGCGGCGAAGACCAGGGCGAGGGCAGCGGTCAAGGCGCAAGTCTTGAGATGCATCGGGCTGAATCTTTCAGGTACGTCGTTCCACGTAGTGAGGGGTTCCTTCGACGCGGGGCGAGTTTAGCCGTCGCCCCGTACCGGCCCGCCCCCCGCGACCGCATGGCCGAGTGGGACTATTTCACGAGCCCTGCCCGTGCAGGCGGCTTCCGTGAAATACGGCCGGGCGTCGATTAGCACCGCAGCAGCGCGCTTCTCTCCAATCGAGGCCCTCAATTCCGCGCGCAGGTTGACGACAACAGGTCGTTGAACCGTCCTGCGTTCCCGTGCCTTTCTTCCACCTTCTCACCTCGAACCTGCGCAACCTCAGCTGCACGCCGCTGCGCCTGTGGGTGGTGGCGTGGATCGTCGTGGCGCTGCTCGTGCCGGGGCTGCCCTCGCAGGCCTGGGATGCCGAGCGCATGATGGCCGCGGCCAAGCGCCTGTCGCCGCGTGCGGTGGCGGGCGTGCAAGCGCTGCAGCCCGTGCTCATGCAGGTGGTGGGGCAGGACGAGACCACGCAATTGCAGACGATCAACCAGTTCTTCAACCGCCGCATCCAGTTCCGCGAAGACACCGAGGCCTGGGGACAGATCGACTACTGGGCCAGTCCCCTGGAGAGCCTGGACCGCGGCCAGGGCGATTGCGAGGACTACGCCATCGCCAAGTACTTCAGCCTGCTGGCCGCCGGCATGCCGGTTGCCAGGCTGCGGCTGGTCTACGTGCGTGCTCAGATCGGCGGTCCGCAGGGTGTGACGCAGGCCCACATGGTGCTGGCCTACTATGCGGCACCCGGCGCCGAGCCGATGATCCTGGACAACCTCATCACCGAGGTGCGGCCCGCATCGAGGCGGCCCGACCTGGTGCCGGTGTTCAGCTTCAACGGCGAAGGCCTGTGGCAAGGTGTCGGCGCGCAGGTGGCAGGCGATCCGGCAGCGCGCCTGTCGCGCTGGCGCGAGATCCTGGTCAAAGCGCGCGCGGAAGGGTTCCAATGACGAGTCAGCTCAGAACGAAAAGGGAGAAGGCATGTCGCTGATCCGGCAGATCTGGTTGTTGATGCTGGCCACGGTGCTGCTTGCCTACGCAGGCAGCGTGACGGTGTCGGTTGAATCGGCACGCCACTACCTTCAGACGCAACTGAGGCTGAAGAATGCCGACAACGCCACCTCGCTGGCCCTGGCCCTGTCGCAGCAGAAGGGCGACCGCGAGCTGATGAACCTGCTGATGTCGGCCCAGTACGACACCGGCTTCTACCGTCGCATCAAGTTCGTCGCCGCCGACGGCAGCGTGCCCTTCGTGCGCGAGGCGCAGGCCACCGGGCAGCACGCGCCGGCGTGGTTCGTGTCGCTCGCGCCCATCGAGTCGGAGCCTGGCGTGGCGCAGGTGTCGGATGGGTGGCGTGCTCTCGGCAGGGTCGAGGTGGTGAGCCATTCGTTCTTCGCGCACGACGAACTCTGGGCCGGCACGCTGCGCACGGCGGCGGCGCTGGCCGTGGTGGGCGTGGTGGCAGGCGCGCTGGGTGCGTTGCTGATGCGGCGCATCCGCAAGCCGCTCGACTCCACGGTGGAGCAGGCCCATGCGCTGGTAGCGGGCGAGTTCCGCATCGTGCCCGAGCCGCGCGTGCCCGAGCTGCAGCGTCTCACCCGCGCGATGAACACCATGGTGAGCCGCCTGCGCGTGACCTTCCAGGCCCAGGCCGAGCAGCTCGATGCGCTGCACCAGCAGGCCAACCTCGACCGCCTCACCGGGGTGTCGAACCGGGCCCACTTCATGGGCCAGCTCACCGCGGCGCTGCTGCGCGAAGACGGCACGGCCGAAGGCGGCCTGGTGCTGCTGCGCGTGATCGATCTCGCCGGCATCAACCGAAGCCTCGGCCATGCCGGCGCCGACCGTGTGATCACGACCGTGTCGCAGGCGCTCAAGCCCTATGCCGAGCGGGCCAAGGGTTGCTTCCTCGGTCGGCTCAACGGCTCCGATTTCGCGCTGTGCCTGCCGGTGCCGGGCGTGGCGCGCGAGACGGCGCAGGCGCTCTCCGATGCGCTGGCCATGCTGCTGCCCAGCCTGGGCGGCGGCGCCGCGGTGTGCATGGGCGCGATCGAACTGCGCCGCGACATGACCCCCGGCCAGGTGATGGGCGCGGCCGACGCGG
>DASWSY010000203.1:0-5730 GCA_036402415.1 Rhizobacter sp.
GGTCAGCGGGCGCAGGCGGTCCGAGAGCGCAAGCTGGAAGGCCTGCCGGTTGGTGCTGTGGGCGAGTGCCTCGGCGACCTGCGTCTGTTCGGTTACGTCTTCCGTGCGGTGCGCGATGCACACCAGGTCGCCCGCGGCGCCGAAGACGGGGATGTTGATCGCATTCCAGTAGCGCTCTTCGAAGGCTTCCACGCCATCTTGCTGCGCCACCCGGATCGGGTAGCGCTGCAGCGGCATGGTGTCCGGCGTCCGATTGGCGATCACGCGCTTCAGCGAGGCCCGCAGGGCGGCCACGCCGGTATCGCCGTCGTCCGCCGGATCGCCAGGGAAGGCCTCGAAGAGGCGCCGGCCGATGAGCTCGTCTCGGCAGCGGCCCGAGACACGCAGGAACGTGTCGTTGACAGCCAGGATGACGGGGTCGTCGCTCGCCGAAAGCAGGTATTCGCCGATGGGTGACCAGTCGAAGACCGCCTGGTAGATCGAAAACGTGGGGGTGGCCAATCCGGGTCCTTGCGGGCGCCGGCGTCAACGCACCGGCCCTTGCCGCGCGATCGTAGCCACGCACGCGGACTGAGGCGCCGGTCGGGTCATTCCCCCCGATTGCCGCAAATCAGGCGCCGCGGGCGAAATCGGGCAGGCCGGGCTTGATGTCCTCGCTTTGCTGTTCCTCAGGTGTCGGCGGGGCGAGCAGGTCTTCATGATCGTCTGAGGCAGCCGAGCCGATGCCCGCGTTGGCAAGCTGCATGTTCTGCAGACGCTCGCCGAAGGTGGGCGTGGGATCGGCCTCCCCGCGGGCTGGCGATGGCGACGCGCCCTCGGTCGCGCCTGGGCGCTGGACCATGCGGTAGAGCGCGAGGCCGGCGCCGGCGGCCAGCAGCAGCGTGAAGGTTCTCAAAGCCATGGGGCCTCCTTGATGGGTTGGCGAGGGGTTGGCGAGCGTGCGTGAGGGATGGGCAACCCATGTGCCGGCCCGGGCGGCATGTCACGTGCTGAACCACGGACCTCCCTCTCATGTCCCCTTCACGCCTTCATGTCCCCCCTGCCCCGCGATCCCCTCCTCGACAGCACCCTCGCCCTCTTCGCCAACCCCTACGGATTCATCGCCGAACGCTGTCGCCGCCTGCGCAGCGACCTCTTCGAAGCGCGCATCCTCTTGCGCCCCACCGTCTGCATGAGCGGACAGGCGGCGGCCCGCCTCTTCTACGACGAGGGCGTGATCGAGCGCCACGGCGCCGCTCCCGAGCCCCTGCGTGCCACGCTCTTCGGCAAGGGCGGCGTGCAGGGCCTGGACGGCGCCGCGCACCGCCACCGCAAGGCGCTCTTCCTGCAGATCCTGGCGCCCGAAGCGGTGGCCGTGCTGGCCGCACGCACGCAGCGCCTGTGGGAGCACGCTGCCGCGCAGTGGCAGCCGGGCCAGCAGATCGTGCTGTACGAAACAGCACAGGCGCTGCTCACGCAGGCGGTGTGCGACTGGGCCGGCGTGCCGCTCGATCCCTCGCAGGCGCCGAGCCGCACGAGCGCGCTGGCGGCGCTGTACGACAGCGCCGCGCGTGGCCCCGTCCTGCACCTGCGCGCCCGCCTGGCGCGCCGGCAGGCCGAGCGCTGGATGGCCGGCCTGGTCGAGGCCACGCGGCGCGGCGAGCTCCACCCGCGGCCCCACCAGGCCCTGCACCGCATCGCCTGGCACCGCGACCTCGATGGCGAGCTGATGTCGCCGAAGGTGGCCGCGACCGAGTTGCTCAACGTGCTGCGCCCGACGGTCGCGGTGTCGGTCTACATCGTGTGGACCGTGCTCGCGTTGACCGAACATCCGCGCTGCCGGCTGCGCCTGGAAGACGGCGACGAACGCTACCTGCTGTGCTTCCTGCAGGAGGTGCGGCGGCACTACCCGTTCTTCCCCGCCGTGGCCGGGCGGGTGAAGCGAGATGTCGAATGGCATGGCGTGCTGCTGCGCAAGGGGCAGCGCGCGCTGCTCGACCTGCACGGCACCAACCACGACCCGCGAAGCTGGGAGTCACCGGGCGAGTTCCTTCCCGAACGCTTCCTCGGCGTGCCGCCCTCGCCCTACGCCTTCGTGCCGCAAGGCGGTGCCACCGTCGAGCGCCACCACCGCTGCCCCGGCGAAGGCCTCGCGGTCGCCTTGATGGGCGCGGCGGCGAGGGCCCTGCTGCCGGTGCTGCCCATCACGCTGCCCATGCAGAACCTCGAGATCGACACGCGGCGGCTGCCGGCCCTGCCGCGCTCGCATCTCGTCATCGAGCGCCGCGCAGCGCCGGCTCACGCCGGCACGTGATTCGGGAGCACCGCGGCACACGCCGCGGAACCCATGCCGGCACCGTGGTCGGCATCGGCGTCGCACCCCCCGTGTAGAGTCGGTCCATCTCCTGACGCGGCTTCCTTGGTGCCCTTGGCCGGTGCGGTTCAATCCCCGTCAGTTCGTGAGCGCACTCGATGCAGGAGTGCGCCATGCCCACCCCGACACAGGCCTTCGCGGCATGGGAAGCGGCTCACCGCCAGGCCGCGGCGGCCGAGCAGGCGGTCCTGCGCAAGATCGAATCCCGCGCTTCGCCGTCCGACGTGGAGCTCACCGAGCTGCGCGACCTGTGGCGCGATGCCCGCGTGCGGCTGCAGTGCATGCTGGAGGAGATGCGAGCCACGGCGCGCGAACTGAAGCCGTTGCGCTGAAGCGTGTGCGGCTCGAAGCGCGCCGGTCGCGCCTGCAATTGCCGCAATTCCTTCTGGCGCCGCACGGACGCGGGTCTCGACCGGGCGGCACAACCCGGCACACGCGTTGCCGCTGCCGGGCTTCCAGACCCTGTGTGCCCCTGGTGTGAAACCCACCTCCAGACCGACCGCAGGCCGGTGGCC
The DNA here is from genome assembly GCA_036402415.1 of Rhizobacter sp. GTDB lineage: Bacteria > Pseudomonadota > Gammaproteobacteria > Burkholderiales > Burkholderiaceae_C > Rhizobacter. The sequence continues at coordinate 2,869 of DASWSY010000203.1, forward strand.
TGCGCCACCGGCCGTGCCTTCCATCACCCGCAGCCGAGGCCGCCCGGCCCTCAACGCGCCCACCAGACGAGGACGACAGCGCATGACGGTTGACCCCACCCAGCTCGACCACGCCGAGGAGGACCTGGCCGACGAGATCGACAACGTGGTGCCCTCGCGGGGCTACCAGATGCTGCCGGTCGTGGGCCTGGGCGGCTCGGCGGGCAGCATCCAGGCCCTGAAGGTGTTTTTCCAGTCCTTCCCGGCCGACAGCGGCCTGGCCTTCGTGGTGGTGCTGCACCTCTCGCCCGACCACGACAGCTCGCTGGCGGAGTTGCTGCAGGCGGCCACCTCGATGAAGGTGATGCAGGTGCAGTCCGCCGAGAAGGTGCAGCCCAACACGGTCTACGTCATCCCGCCGCGCAAGGGCCTGAAGACGATGAACGGCCACCTGCGCCTCTTCGACCTGCCCACCGAGCGCACCCGCCACGTGGCAGTCGACCAGTTCTTTCGCACCCTGGCCGACACGCATGGCCCGCATGCCTCGGCCATCGTGCTCTCGGGCAGCGACAGCGACGGCGCCATCGGCATCAAGCGCATCAAGGAGCGCGGCGGCCTCACGATCGCCCAAGACCCGGGCGAGGCCGAATTCGACGGCATGCCGCGCTCGGCCATCGGTACCGGCATGGTCGACTGGGTGCTGCCGGTGGGCGACATGGCCACACGCCTGCTCGACTACCACCGCCAGGAGCGCAAGCTGCGGCTGCCCTCCGAAGAAGGGCCTGCGCCGGCCGGGCCGCCGAGCAGCGCGCCCGGCGCCGACGAAGCGCAGTTGCGCGACGTGCTGGGCTTCCTGCACACCCGCACCGGGCGCGACTTCTCGCACTACAAGCGCGCGACGATCCTGCGCCGCATCGGCCGGCGCATGCAGGTCAACGGCATCGACGACCTCGCCGGCTACATGGACTGCCTGCGCACACGGCCGGGCGAGGCCGGTGCGCTGCTGCAGGACCTGCTCATCAGCGTCACCAACTTCTTTCGCGATCCCGATTGCTTCGCGGCATTGGAGGCGCGCATCCCCGGGCTCTTCCGCCACAAGGGCCATGGCGACACGCTGCGGGTGTGGGTCGCGGCCTGCGCCACCGGCGAAGAAGCCTACTCGGTGGCCATGCTGCTGAGCGAGCACGCCCGCACGCTCGACGCGCCGCCGGTGATCCAGGTCTTCGCGACCGACCTCGACGAAGACGCGATCCAGATCGCCCGCGAAGGCTTCTACCCCACCACCATCGAGGCCGACGTGTCGCAAGAGCGCCTGCGCCGCTTCTTCACCCAGGAGCAGCGCGGCTACCGCGTGCGCCGCGAGGTGCGCGAGATGGTGCTCTTCGCGATGCACGACCTGCTGAAGGACTCGCCGTTCTCGCGCCTCGACCTCGTCACCTGCCGCAACCTGCTCATCTACCTCGACCGCGAGGCGCAGTCGCGCGCGCTCGACATCTTCCACTTTGCGCTCAAGCCGCAGGGCCTGCTCTTCCTGGGTTCGTCGGAATCGGTGGACGACGACAGCCCCGCGTTCTCGGTGGCCGACAAGAAGCACCGCCTCTACCAGCAGCGCCCCTTGCCGCGCAGCGGGCTGCCGGTGCCTTCGGGCCCCAGCACGCTCGCGCTGGCCCTCCAGGCGCGGGAGGCGGCCGCCGACGGCAGCGGCGTGCACGTCGTCGGCCGCAGCTTCGACCCGGCCGCGGCCCGGCCTGCCGCCCGCCCGCCCGAGGGGTATGCCGCCTCCTGGGGCGAGCTGCACCTGCGCCTGCTCGACCACCTCGCGCCGCCCTCGGTGCTGGTGGATGCGGAATACGAGATCCTGCACCTGTCGCCCGCCGCCGGGCGCTTCCTGCAGTTCAGCGGTGGCGAGCCCAGCCGCAACCTGCTGCGCGCGGTGCACCCCGCGCTGCGCATCGAGCTGCGGGCCGCGCTCTACCAGGCGGCGCAGGGCCACGACGCGGCCGTCGTGCCGCCGGTGCGGCTCGACCTGGGCGACGGCAGCATGGCCGTCACGATGCGGGTGCTGCCCGCGCGCGACATCGCGGCCGACCTGCTGCTCGTGACCTTCCAGGCCGGGAGCGACCAGGATGCAACGCTCCCGGCCGAACACGGCGAAGCCCGCACGCCCGACCCCTTGGCGCGCCAGCTCGACCGCGAGATCGAGCGCCTGAAGTCCCACCTGCGCGACACGGTCGAGCAGTACGAAGCGTCGATCGAGGAGCTCAAGGCCAGCAACGAGGAGCTGCAGGCCATGAACGAGGAGCTGCGCTCGGCCACCGAGGAGCTGGAGACGAGCCGCGAGGAGCTGCAGTCGATCAACGAGGAGCTCACCACCGTCAACCACGAGTTGAAGGGCAAGGTCGACGAGCTCGGGGATGCCAACAGCGACCTGCACAACCTCATGGACGCGACGGCCATCGCCACCGTGTTCCTCGACCGGCACCTGCGCATCACCCGCTACACGCCGTCGGCGGTGTCGCTCTTCCATCTGATCACGACCGACGTGGGGCGCCCGCTGACCGACCTCACGAGCCAGCTCCGCTACCCCACGCTCGGCGCCGACGCGAGGAGCGTGCTCGACACGCTGATGACGGTGGAGCGCGAGGTCGGCGAGCGCGGCGGCAACTGGTACCTGGCGCGCCTGCGGCCCTATCGCACCGTCGACGACCGCATCGCCGGCGTGGTGCTGAGCTTCATCGACATCACCGAGCGCAAGAACGCGCAGGAGGCGCTGCTCAACGCCGACACGCGCTTCCGCGCCATCGTCAACCAGGCGACCGTCGGCGTGCTGCAGCTCGATGTGGAAGGCCGCGTGACCTTCGCCAACGAGCGCCTGTGCAGGCT
>DASWSY010000204.1:0-10058 GCA_036402415.1 Rhizobacter sp.
TGAGGTTGGCGGTAAGCGCATCCGCGAGGATGGTGTCGTCTTCGGCAAGCAGGAGCTTCATCGGCGGGGCGTGTTCAAGCGCCCGCGATGGTATGACAGCCCTTGCGGCCGCCTCGGAGTGTTTGCCCCGAGGCGGCTGCCGAGCCGGGGGCTTCAGCTCAGAACCAGACTTCGACCTGCGCGCCGTAGCTCGTGCCACTCGTCTTTCCGTCGCCGATGCCGGTGACGCCACCTGCGCCGGCCGCTGCGTTGGCGGCGTCGTTCCACTTGGCCGAGGTCACGTACAGGCGCAGCTCGGGGCGGGTGAAGAAGCCCGGGCCGGTCGACAGCGCCGGGCCCACGGTCAGCTTGGCCAGCTTCTGGGTGGCCCCGCCGTCGGGCTTCTTCTGCGAGTAGCCCGCTTCGGCCAGCAGCTTCAGGTGCTTGCTCACGGCATACGACACACGCCCGCCGACCGTGGCCGAGTTCGTCTTCGCGCCGCCCTCGGCCTTGTCCTGCTGGAACATCGCCTGCGCCTGGCCGCCGAAGGGGCCCATCTGCCAGTTGACGCTTTCCACGACCCGCATGCCGCGCGCGGCCGAGGGTGCGTTCAGGTCGCCGAAGTTGCCGTCGAGGCCGGCCGAACCCTGCGCGTACTGCAGCCACAGGTTGTTGGTGACGTTGGCGCCGATGGCCTGCGTGTGCTGCAGACCCAGGCCGAAGCCGTTGGTGCCGGCGGCTTCCGGCGGCACGGCGGACGCATCAGCGCTGAACTGGCCCTTGGTGTAGGTGCCGACGACCGTCAGCTTGCCACCCGGGTTCACCTCCATGCCTGCCAGCGACAGGTTCACCCGCGAGCCGGGGCGGTTGTCGTTGTCGGTGCGGAAGAAGGCGAGGTTCAGCTTGCCGCCGGCGATGTCGACGATGCCGTCGGCACCTGCGCCCACGCCCGACAGGTTGGTGTAGAAGGTGTCGACGATGTGCACGTCGGCGCGGTGGTAGAAGCGCTTGCCGATCCAGAAGCTGGTGTTGGGCGCGATGTCGAAGCCCTTGCCTTCCACGTACATCTGGTTGATGCCGACCTTCTCGTCGTCGGTGTCGGTGCCACCGTTGTAGAGGTTGGTCATCAGGTGGGCCTTGTATTCCACCTCGTCCACCTTGCCGGCGTGGCTCAGCAGGAATTCACCGTAGAAGTCGCACTCGTTGCCGAGGCGGTACTTGAGGCCGGGGCCGCTCAGGCCGTAGCAGGCACGCGACGCGTCTTTCTTCGTGGCGCCCGGGCCGGCGCGGAAGTAGCCGCCGAAGTCGACCGCGTGGGCCGAGCCGGCGGCGAGGGTGGTGGCAAGCGCAGCGGCCAGTGCCAGGGTGGAGGGCGCCAGGTGGCGGATCGTTGTCATGGGGTTGTCTCCAGGTGGTGGTTCGGGAAAAGAGCGAAGCCATTTGCGGTGGGCTGGCGGGCCCTGGCTCCGGCGCGGATTGTTTTCAGAAACATTAACGAGATTAATATGGTGTTAACCATGAGTTGCCCGAAACGCACACCGTCTTTCCCTGGGTAAAGAACGCCCAGAGGGAGGGTCCTAGGGTTTGCCCGAGGGCCAAGGAGTTAATTTATCGTTAATGTTCGGCCCCGATCGCCATCGAGTGCTGCAGCCCCGACCCGATCTCCCCCGACACAACACACGACGGAGACTTGCGAATGACCCCCACCCGCTTCACGACCCGCGCACTGCACATTGCGGCGGCCGCGACCCTCTTCTGTGCTTCCCTCGCGGCGCATGCCGGCGAGGTGGAGGTGCTGCACTACTGGACGTCCGGCGGCGAAGCCAAGGCCGCATCGGCCCTGAAGGCCACGCTGCAGGGCAAGGGCCACAGCTGGAAGGACTTCGCGGTCGCCGGCGGCGGCGGCGACTCGGCCATGACCGTGCTCAAGTCGCGCGTGGTCTCGGGCAACGCCCCGGCCGCGGCGCAGATCAAGGGCCCGTCCATCCAGGAGTGGGGCAACGAAGGCGTGCTCGCCAACCTCGACGACGTGGCCAAGGCCAACAACTGGGATGCGCTGCTGCCCAAGGTCGTCTCCGACGTGATGAAGCACAAGGGCCACTACGTCGCCGTGCCAGTCAACGTGCACCGCGTCAACTGGCTCTGGGCCAACCCCGAGGCGCTGAAGAAGGCCAACGCCAAGATGCCGACCAACTGGGACGAGTTCTTCGTCACCGCCGAAGCCTTGAAGAAGGCCGGCGTCATCGCCGTCGCCCACGGCGGGCAGAACTGGCAGGACTTCACCACCTTCGAGTCGGTCGCGCTCGGCGTGGGCGGCGCCGACTTCTACCGCAAGGCGCTGGTGCAGCTCGATGCCGCGAGCCTCAAGGGCGCGACCATGCAGAAGGTGCTGACCACCTTCCGCAAGGTGAAGGGCTACACCGACAAGAACGCTCCCGGTCGCGACTGGAACCTCGCCACCGCGATGGTGATCCGTGGCGAAGCCGGCATGCAGCTGATGGGCGACTGGGCCAAGGGCGAGTTCATCGCCGCGAACAAGGCCCCGGGCAAGGACTTCCTCTGCGCCGCCGCCCCCGGTACCGCCAACGCCTTCACCTTCAACATCGACAGCTTCGCGATGTTCAAGATCAAGAACACCGCCAACCTGCAGGCGCAGAAGGACATGGCCGCGGCGATCATGTCGCCCGAGTTCCAGGAGACCTTCAACCTGAACAAGGGCTCGATCCCGGCCCGCCTGAACATGGACATGGCGAAGTTCGACGACTGCGCCAAGCTCAGCAGCAAGGACTTCGTCGCCACCGCCAAGAGCAACACGCTCGTGCCCTCGATCGCCCACGGCATGGCCGTGTCGTCGGCCGCGGAAGGCGCGATCAAGGACGTGGTCTCGCAGTTCTGGAACACCGACTCCATGACGCCCGAGCAGGCGATGGACCGGCTGGTGGCTGCGGCCAAGATGAAGTGAACAGGAGCGAGCCAGAAGCTTGAGCCTTTGCGGGCTGCGTCACCGCGCAGCCCGCGTTTTTCTCTCTCACGGGTCGTCCATGAGTTCCGGTTTTGCCTCACGCCTCGCGCGCTGGATGCCCAAGTTGGCGGTCGCGCCCGGTTTCGCGCTCTCGTTCGCCTTCATCTACGGCCTGATCGCCTGGAACGGCGTGCTGTCGTTCTCGGCCTCGCGCCTCCTGCCCAACTACGAGTGGGTGGGCCTCGCGCAGTACGTGTCGCTCTTCGAAAGCGAACGCTGGCACGTGGCGCTGATGAACCTGGGCATCTTCAGCTTCCTCTTCATCGGCGTGGGCCTGGCGCTGGGCCTCTTCCTCGCCATCCTGCTCGACCAGAAGATCCGCGCCGAAGGCGTGCTGCGCACCATCTACCTCTACCCGATGGCGTTGAGCTTCATCGTCACCGGCACCGCCTGGAAGTGGATTCTGAACCCCGGCCTGGGCCTCGAGCACATGGTGCGAAGCTGGGGCTTCGAGAGCTTCAGCTTCGACTGGCTGGTCAACCCCGACATGGCCATCTACACCATCGTCATCGCGGGCGTCTGGCAGAGCGCGGGCTTCGTGATGGCGCTCTTCCTCGCCGGCCTGCGAGGCATCGACGACGCCATCCTGAAGGCCGCGCAGATCGATGGCGCCACGCTGCCGCGCATCTACTGGCGCATCATCATCCCGAGCCTGCGGCCGGTCTTCTTCAGCACGCTGCTCGTCCTGGCGCACATCTCCATCAAGAGCTTCGACCTCGTGATGGCGCTCACCGCCGGCGGCCCCGGCTTCGCGACCGACATGCCGGCGACCTTCATGTACGCGATGAGCTTCTCGCGCGGGCAGATCGGCCTGGGCGCCGCTTCGGCCACCATCATGCTGTGCACGGTGGCGGCGATCGTGGTGCCGTACCTGTACTCGGAGCTGCGGGGGGCGCGTCGATGAAAACCCAGACCCTGCACCGCATCGCGATCTGGTCGGTGCTCATCCTCTTCGCGGCCTTCTTCCTCGTGCCGCTGTACGTGATGGTCGCCACCTCCCTCAAGGACATGGCCGAGGTGCGCGGCGGCAGCCTGATGGACCTGCCGAACGGCCTGGACTTCAGCGCCTGGCGCAAGGCCTGGTCGGAGGCCTGCACCGGCACCGACTGCGGCGGCCTGAAGCCCTTCTTCTTCAACTCCATCCTGATGGTGGTGCCCGCGGTGCTCATCTCCACGGCGCTGGGCGCCGTCAACGGCTACGTGTTTGCCAAGTGGCGCTTCAAGGGCAGCGAGCTGATGTTCGGGCTGATGCTCTTCGGGGCCTTCATGCCGCTGCAGGTGGTGCTCCTGCCGATGTCGCAGGTGCTCGGCTGGTTCAACCTCGCCGACTCGATCTGGGGCCTCGTCATCGTGCACGTGCTGGTGGGCCTGGCGACCACCACGCTCTTCTTCCGCAACTACTACGTGGCGCTGCCCGACGAGCTGATCCGCGCGGCGATGCTCGACGGCGCGGGCTTCTGGCGCATCTTCTGGCGCATCGTGCTGCCGCTGTCCACGCCCATCCTGGTCGTCACGCTGATCTGGCAGTTCACCGCCATCTGGAACGACTTCCTCTTCGGCGTGGTGTTCTCCGCGGGCGATGCCAAGCCGGTGACGGTGGGCCTCAACAACATGGCCAACACGAGCAGCAGCGTCAAGGAATACAACGTGGACATGGCCGCCGCCATGATCGCCGCGCTGCCCACGCTCGCCATCTACGTGCTGGCCGGCAAGTACTTCGTGCGCGGCCTCACGGCCGGCGCAGTCAAGGGTTAAAGAAGGATCGGCCGCCGGGCCGCCCCAGGGCCGATCGCTCCCCCCGGGGGGCGGGCGCCGAAGGCGACCTTGGGGCCAAGGAACAACTGATATGGGCGCACTTTCCATCAAGCAGGTCCGCAAGAGCTACGGGCCGGTCGACATCCTCAAGGGCATCGACCTCGACATCGACGAGGGCGAGTTCCTCATCCTCGTGGGCCCCTCGGGCTGCGGCAAGTCGACGCTGCTGTCGATGATCGCCGGCCTGGACACCCCCACCGCCGGCAGCATCCACATCGGCGAGCGCGACGTCACCCACACGCTCCCGCGCGACCGCGACATCGCGATGGTGTTCCAGAGCTACGCGCTCTACCCGAACATGAACGTGGCGCAGAACATCAGCTTCGCGCTCGAGATGCGCAAGGTCGGCAAGATCGAGCGCGAGGCCGCGGTCGCACGCGTCGCCAAGATGCTGCAGATCGAGCACCTGCTCGACCGCAAGCCCGCGCAGCTCTCCGGCGGCCAGCGCCAGCGGGTGGCGATGGGCCGGGCGCTGGCGCGCAACCCCAAGCTCTTCCTCTTCGACGAGCCGCTGTCGAACCTGGACGCCAAGCTGCGCGTGGAGATGCGCGCCGAGATCAAGCTTTTGCACCAGCGCACGCGCACGACCACCGTCTACGTCACGCACGACCAGGTGGAGGCCATGACGCTCGGCGACCGCATCGCGGTGATGAAAGACGGCGTGGTGCAGCAGTTCGGCACACCCGACGACATCTACAGCCGCCCGGCCACCCGCTTCGTCGCCGAATTCATCGGCTCGCCGGCGATGAACATGGTGAAGGCCGAGGTGATGGGCGAGGGCCTGAGCGTGAGCGGTCAGACGATCGCGCTCGCGCCCGAGCAGCAGCAGGCCTTGCGCGCGGCAGCGCCCAAGAGCGGCTGCGTGCTCGGCGTGCGACCCGAATGCGTGCGGCTGGCCGACTCCGGCTTGGGTGGCCGCCTCACGCTGCTGGAGCCGACTGGGCCCGACACCTATGCCTTCGTCGACACGGCCCTCGGGCCGCTGGTGCTGCGCACCGGTGGACGGGTCACGCACCGGGTGGGGGATGCGGTGCACGTCGCGTGGGATGCGCGGGACCTGCATGTGTTCGATGCGGAAAGCGAGCGCCGGGTCGGGTGAGGGAGCTGGCGGGGGCCGACAGCGCGTCACAGCAACTGGATGCCCAGCGCCCGCACCACCATCTCCTTCTGACCGAACGACTCGGCGAGCTGTTGGCGATACGCCGCCCACCATGCGGTGTCGAGTTCGTCCACCATCACCTCGTACACCACGATCACGTCCTTCACGGGCGTGTCGGTGCTGCGGTCCTCGTCCTTCCACAAGCCGCTCGCGGGTGCCTGGCTGTACGCCGTGAGTCCGCCGAAGCGTTCGAGCAGCGTGTATCGCACCTGGTCGAAGGTGGCCTTGGGCACCGCAGCGCCCGCGCCGTCGAACAAGGGCAGCAGCAATTGGACGAGGTGCTTCATGGGTGTTCACAGGCTAGCTTCACGGCAACGCCCGTCTGTCGGAGTGCGCTGATGCTTGCGGTCGGCGGGCGCCGATCAGGAAGGTACTGATCGGCCTTCCAGCCTGTCCTTGAGTTGCCGCATGGCGGTCGCGGCGCGCTTCGTCATTACCCGCCGCGCCAGGGGCAGCAGCGTCCATCGTGGCCCGATCCGCGTGTTGCGGCTCAGCATTCGCCATGTCACGCGGCAGTCGTCGGCCCCGAGGGCCATGAACTCGATCTCCATCCGCGGCAGGAGTGGGGCCAGCGAGCCCTCGGTCACCAGCCGCCGCGACGGCTCGGCCTCCGTCACCCGGATGGACACCTGCCGTGTGCCGCGCCAGGGCACGGCGACGGTCTCGCGGTACTGCTTGCCGACGGCCGCGAAGGGCAGCCCGTCGCTCGACGTGATGGCGATCGCGCCCGGGAACCACTGCGGGAAGTTCTCCAGGTTCGCGGCGTAGTCGAAGGCATGCCCGGCGGAGCATGCGATGGCGATGGAGGTGTCGGCGAGCGGGTACATGGGGCTCCTTGCGTTGAAGAGCGCCGAGGCTAAAGTGTGGACCCATGTCCACAGTCAAGCGGATTCGTGCATGAACGTCGGCGAACTCGAAGCGCAGACCGGTCTCGGCCGCGACACGATCCGGTTCTACGAGCGCAGGGGCCTCCTGGGGCCGGTGCCGCGCAGCGCCAACAACTACCGTGACTACCCGTCTTCGCTGGTGAAGGAGCTCAAGCTGCTGCGCAGCATGCAGTCGCTCGGCTTCTCGCTCGACGAGATCGGGCCGGTGCTGGCCGGCCTGCGCGCCCGCGGCGTCGATTGCCTGGACGGTGCGCGGCTGCTGGCCGACAAGCGCGAGCGCGTCGAGGCGCAGATCCGGGAGCTCCGGCAGGTGAGCCGGCTGCTCCGCCAGGAGCAGACGCGGCTGGAAGACCGCGCCCGCAAGCATGGCCGCATCACCGGCTGAACGTCCGCCTTGCCTGAACCGGAGAACCTCCATGTCCTGCACGCTCTACTTCTCGCGCAACCCCAACCCGCGCCTCGCGGTCGCAGTGGCGCGGCACCTGAAGGCGCCGGTCACCTTCGAATGGGCCGCGCCGCTGGCGCCTGGCGAAGCCGAGAAGTTCCGGCCGCTGAACCCGTCGCTGCGCCTGCCCATCCTGGCCGAGAACGGCAGCTCGCTGTGGGAGGCCGATGCGATCGCCTGCCGTCTCTCGCAGATGCAGGGGTCCGACTTCTGGCGCCAGGGCGCCGAGCAGCCCGACATGATCCGCTGGCTGAGCTGGGCACGCGACCACTTCATGCGTGCCTGCGATGTGGTGCATTTCGAGCGCGGCACGAAACAGCGCTACAGCCTGGGGCCGATCGACGACGCGCTGCTGGCCGAAGGGCTGTCGGCCTTCCACGAGAGCGCCGCCGTGCTCGACGCGCAGCTTCGCGAGCGCGACTGGTTGCTGGCCAGCGGCCTCAGCTACGCCGACTTCCGCATGGCCGCGTTCCTGCCCTTCAACGACGTGGCTTGCCTGCCCCTGGCCGACCACCCGGCGGTGGCGCGTTGGCACGAGCGCCTGATGGCGTTGCCCGCCTGGGCCGACCCGTTCGCGGGCCTCACGGCGCCCGAGCTGCCCCCCGTGCCGCAGGGATGACCCGCGTTCTCACAGCACCCGGTGCGCAACCGACACGTACAGCGGGATGCCCACCAGGATATTGAACGGGAAGGTCAGCCCGAGCGACATGCCGAAGTAGAGCGAGGGGCTGGCCTCGGGAATCGCCTCGCGCACCACCGCCGGCACGGCGATGTACGAGGCGCTGGCCGCCAGCACCATCAGCAGCGCCGCGTTGCCGGCCGACAGGCCCACCGCCGCGGCCAGCGCGAGCGCCAGGCCGGCGTGCACCAGCGGGCCACCCAGGGCGTAGGCCACCAGCCAGCCCGAGCGGCCCTTCAGCCCCGCGAGGTTGCGCGCGGCGAGCAGGCCCATGTCGAGCAGGAAGAAGGCGAGCATGCCCTTGAAGAGGTCGCCTGAGAAGGGCTGCATGGCCTTCTGGCCCGACTCGCCGGTGACGAGGCCGATCACCATCGCGCCCAGCAGCAGGAGCTGTGCGCCATCGGTGAAGGATTCGTGCAACACCTTGCCGACGCGCGGCGCATGTGCGGCCGTGCTGCGGCCTTCGCGCTGGCGCGCGATGTTGGCCAGCACCACCGCCATCACGATGGCCGGCGACTCCATCAGCGCCATCGCCGCGGCCATGTGGCCGCCGTAGGCGAGCTGCCGGGTCTCCAGGTACTGCACCGCGGTGATGAAGGTGACGGCGCTGACGGAGCCGTAGGTCGCCGCCACCGCGGCCGCGTCGAAGCGCGACAGCCCGCGCTTGAGCAGCAGGTAGCCCATGGCCGGGACGAGCAGCGCCAGCGCGATGGCGCACGCCAGGCTGATCGCCACCTCGGCGTCCAACCCCGATTTCGCGAGCGCGAAGCCGCCCTTGAGGCCGAGCGCCATCAGCAGGTACAGCGACAGGAAGCGCGCGATCTGCGGCGGGATCTCCAGGTTGGAGCGCAGCATGCCGGCGGCCAGGCCGAACACGAAGAAAAGGATCGCAGGGTCGAGGAAGTTGTGCATGGCCGCGCATGCTCGGGCCGTCAGCGCCTGGCAACAAGTGATATGTTCAGATCAGACACATCGGGAAAGTCGATGAAAGAGCACACCCCACCCGGCCTGCAGCAGGCGCCACGCGCGAGCCTCGTGCAGTTGCGCAGCTTCGAAGCGGTCGTGCGCCTCGGCGGCGTGAGCCGCGCGGCGCAGGCGCTGCACCTCGCGCAGCCCACCGTGTCGACGCAGATGAAGGAGCTGTCGACCGCGCTCGGCCTCCTGCTTTTCGAGCCGCGCGGACGGGGCCTCGTGCCCACCGCGGCGGGCCAGCGTCTGGCCGAGGCGGTGCGCGAGATGGGCGAGGCCTGGCAGCGCTTCGAGGAAGACGCCGCCGCGCTGCAGGGGCTGAAGCGCGGCCGCTTGCGCATCGCCGCGGTGACGACCACCGAATACTTCCTGCCCGACCTGCTGGGGCCGTTCGCCCGCCGCTACCCCGGCATCGAGATCGAGCTGGCGGTGGAGAACCGGGCCGCCGTCGTGGCGCGCCTGGAGCGCGGCGACGACGAACTGGCGGCGATGATGCGTCCGCCCGACCACCTGCCGCTCGCGCGTTGGCCCTTCCTGGAGAACCCGCTGGTGGTGATCGCCCCGCGCGACCACCCCTTGGCCGCGCGCCAGCGCCTGCGCCTGCAGGACCTGGTGCACGAACCCCTGCTCGCACGCGAGGCCGGCTCGGGGACCCGCGCCACCGCCGAAGAAGCGTTCGCGCGCAAGGGCGTCGAATGGGCGCCGCGCATGGCGCTCGGCAGCAACGAGGCGATCAAGCACGCGGTGCGTGCAGGCCTCGGCTTGGCGGTGTTGTCACGGCACACGCTGGCGGCCCGGCCCGCCACCGAAGGCCTGACGATCCTGCCGGTGGCCGGGTTCCCGCTGCGCGGCCAGTGGTACCTGGTCTGGCGCCAGGACCGTGTGCTGTCGCCTCCGGCGCGCGCCCTGGTGAACGACCTGCGCGACCGTCTGCACGTGCGCGCGCGCCCGGACTCCTAGCGCCGCAGCACCTTCTCCATCGCCTTGCCCTTGGCCAGTTCGTCGACCAGCTTGTCGAGGTAGCGGATCTTGCGCATCAGCGGGTCGGGCACCTCCTCCACGCGCACGCCGCAGACCACGCCCTTGATGAGCGCGCTGTTCGG
>DASWSY010000205.1:0-1737 GCA_036402415.1 Rhizobacter sp.
CGGCGTGCCGCGCACGGGAGCGGACGCGCTGCCGCCCGCTGCCGCGGCATCGCCGGCCGCGACGTCCGATGCGGCGCCGCCCTGGGCCTGCTCGGCGGCGCCGGCCAGCGCCTGGGCCAGCACGCGCAGCGGGCGCAGCTCGGGGCCCTGGGCACCACCGACCTTGTCGATCAGCAGCTTCTCGATGCGGGTGACGTCGGCGTGCAGTTGCGTGAGCGCGGCCAGCGTGCCGGCCGATTGCGCTTCGGCAGCCTGCAGGGCCTGCAGCATGCCGTCGGGGCTGGGCACGGTTTCGCCTTCCAGCGGCTCCGTCTTGCCGAAGGCGAGTTCCAGCTCGCGCACCGTCACAGCCGCGCGGCCGCTGCCGAGGCTTGCGGCGCGCAGGTCGGCGAGGCCGGCGGCGGTGTCGACCAGCGGGGCCAGCGCGTTCAGGCGCATGGTGGGGTCGTTGTTGTCGTCGGCGTCGAGCAGGGGATAGACGTGGTCCCAGTGGCGCTCGAGCAGGCCGGCGATGAGCGACACGCCGCTCGCGTAGGCCACCACGCCCTTCAGGCGGGCGCTGGCCCGCGCCAGCAGCACCGCCACGCGCAGGTCGCGGGTGCGGCGGGCCAGTTCCAGGGCCTGCTCGCTCACCGCGCGCCAGTCGGGGCCCTCGGCGGCGATCACCGTGTCGCCGAACTGCTGCTCGGGTTTGCCACGCGCCGCTTCTTCGAGCGCCAGGAAGCCGGGGTCGTATTCCAGGTCGGCACCGCAGGGCGCGTCGTCGCCGAGGGAGGCCAGCAGGTCTTCGACGGGGAGGGCGTTCATGGGCTGCGGTGTGTGGTCTTGTTCACGATGGCTGGACTGTAGGAAGCGGGGCGGAGGGGGGCATCAGCCGAAAGTCATCTGCCGCGGGTGGCAGAAGTCACCTGCACCATCAGAAGGCCGAGCACGAGCCGCCATCGGTGACGTTGAGACAGCCCGAGAGCTGCGGCTGGTTGCGTACCTTGCCCCACTCCGAGGCGAGCGGGTCGCGGCCTGCGCCCGCGGCGAGCCCGCCACCGGCCACCGAGGCGGCGGTGCAGACGTAGGGCAGGTCGAGGTTGCGGCCGTAGACGTCGGAGCTGTTCTCGGCGTGGAAGGCGTCCATCAGCATGTGGCGCGTGAGATCGGCACGGCGAAGCGTGAGCACCGAGGGCGTGAACGCGATGTTGTAGCCGAGCGGCGAGGCGAGCGTGCCCTGGCCGATGGTGTAGGTGTTGGTGCCGCTGGGCGTGGTCGACAGCGTGCCGCTCACGGCGCCGGCAGCGGTGTCGCCGTTGAGGAGGCCTGTGACCGTGTAGCCCAGGGCCGGCAGGGGCGCGCCGATCACGCCGGTGGTGGGGTTGGCGGCGACGGTGATCGTGGGCTGCGTGTCGCGCATCAGGCCGTTGCCGCTGGTGGGCAGCGCGATGCCCGAGATGCTGCAGATGGTGGTGTCGCCGTAGACACAGCCGTAGAGGTTGCTGAAGCTGCCGGCGGCCGTGGGGTTGACGACGTTGGGGGCCCAGACGCGCCACAGCCCGCCCGGGGCGCTGAGCGCGGCGCCGGCGGCGAAGGTCACGGTGCCGGGCGAGACGATGTCCAGCCGCGGCCCGGCGGTGCCGGTCATGGTGATGGGGCGGTTGATGTCGATGTTGCCGGCGGCCCGCAGCACGGCGGTGTTGCCGCCCAGGCTGGTGGTGATGGCCAGCGGCGCGAACGGCGTGGCCGACGCAG
>DASWSY010000206.1:0-12829 GCA_036402415.1 Rhizobacter sp.
GTCATGCGTCATGCCCCCGCGTCGACGCGGGGAATCGGCGATCGAGCGCGGCGAGGAAGTTGGCGAAGTCGATAGGCTTCGTCCAGTAGTCGCTGAAGCCGGCCTGGCGCGCGCGCCCGATGTCGTCGGGCATGGCGTTGGCCGAGAGCGCGATGCATGGCGTGTGGGCGGTGGCGGCCTGTTGCCGCAGGTGGCGCAGCACCTCGAAGCCGTCGATGTCGGGAAGCTGGATGTCGATGAGAACGAGGTCGGGCTTGACCTGCGCCGCCTGCGCCACGCCGGCCATGCCGGTGTTCGCCGCGTGGAAGTGCAGGCCCGGGCGCATGCGGATGATCTCCTCGACCAGGAGCACGTTCACCGGGTTGTCTTCGATGTAGAGCACGCTGCCGTGGCGGACCGTCGCCGGCGCCGCCGCCACCGGCACCGCGGGCGCAGCCTGTGCCGCCGGGCCCGGGCCCGCGGCGCGGGGCAGGCGCACGGTGAAGGTGGAGCCCACGCCGGCCTCGCTCTCGACGCCGATCTCGCCCTGCATGCGCCGCGCCAGCGCCTTGACCACGGCCAGGCCGATGCCGGTGCCCTCGATGCCCTCGCGCTCGCGGCCCAGGCGGTTGAAGGGCTCGAAGAGGTGCGAAAGCTGCTCGGGTGTCATGCCGAGGCCGGTGTCCTGCACGTGCAGCAGCACCTGCTCGTCCGTGACGATGCTCGTGACCAACACCCGTCCCTGCGGCCGGTTGTACTTGATGGCGTTGCTGAGCAGGTTGATGAGCATCTGCCGCAGCCGCGTGCGGTCGACCCGGACCGTGCCGTCCAGGCTGCCGGCCTGCACCGTCACGCCGTGCGTGCGGGCCAGCGCGTCGACCAGCGGCAGCGATTCCTGCAGCACCTCGTGCAGGGGCACCGGCTGCAGGTCGAGGCGCAACTGGTTGCTTTCGAGGCTGGAGAGGTCGAGCACGTCGTCGATCAGCGCCAGCAGGTGCTCACCGGCCGACTGGATGTGCGCGACCTTGCTGCGCGCCTGGGGCTGCAGGGTGTCCTTGCCGATCAGCAGCAGTTGCGCGAACCCCAGCACCGCGTTGAGCGGCGTGCGCAGCTCGTGGCTCATGCGCGAGAGGAATTCCGACTTGGCCTGGCTTTCGCGCAGCGCCAGGTCGTGCTCGCGCTGGCGCACCTCGGCGTTCTTCGATTCGGTCACGTCCCAGTTCACGCCGATGCGCTTGCTGCTGCGGCCGTTGACGGCCGGCGCCGGGGTGGAACGCGAGGCGAGCCAGCGCACCGTGCCGTCGGGCCACACCACGCGGAACTCGTACGAGGTCGGCCCGGTGTTGCGCGCGCCCTGGCGCAGGGCGGCCTTGACGCGGTCGATGTCGTCGGGGTGGGTCATCGCCAGGCGCTCCTCGGCGTTGAGCGCCTGCGGCCGGGGTTCCATGCCGCGCAGGCGGAACATGGCCTCGTCCCACATCGACTCGCCGGTGTCCACGTCCCATTCCCAGGTGCCCATGCCCACGCTGCGCGCGGCCAGCGCCACACGCTCGTTCACGCTGCGCAGGGCCATCTCGGCCCGCACGCGCTCGGTGACGTCGAGCGTCACGCCGCAGACCATCAGCACACCGTCGCGCTGCTCGCGACGGGCGCGGTTGACGAGCCAGCGCACCTCGCCGTCGGGCCGCACGATGCGGCACTCGTGTTCGAGCGACATCGTGCTGGCGGTGACCGCGGTGCGCGCCGCGCGGATGGCGGCGCGGTCGTCGGGGTGCACGATCTGGTTGATCCACTCGTCGCGCGTGGGGCCGCCCAGGTGCCGCGGCCAGCCGGTGATGCGGAACATCTCCTCGTTCCAGTCGGCGCGCGCGCTGTTGGGCGCGCGGCTCCACACGCCGATGCCTGCCGCGTTCACCGCGATCTGCAGGCGTTCGGCCAGGTCGCTCGCTTCGCGCAGCTTCTCGACCTGCGCGGTGATGTCCATGCCCACGCCGACATATTCGACCGGCTCGCCCTTGTCGTTGCGGCGCACCGCACGGCGCGTGAGGATGTGGGCCCAGGTGCCGTCGGTGCGGCGGTAGCGTGCCTGCACGTCGACCGGCTCCTCGGTGCGCAGCGACTGCTCGACCGAGGCCACGATGCCGGGCAGGTCGTCCGGGTGGATGAGGGCCCGCAGGTCGGCACGCGCGATGCCGTTCGGGTCGGGCTCGAAGCCGAGCATCCGGAAACCCAGGTCGTTGTAGAAGAAGCGGTCGAGGGCCAGGTCGTGGCGCCACACCGAGATGTTGGCCGCCTCCACCGCCAGCTTGAGGTGCATGTTGGCCTTGTCGTAGGCGTCGGCCAGGCGGTAGACCTCGGTGTCGTCGACGATGAGGCCGATGGCGCGCTCGGGCACGCCGGCAGGCGAGGCCTTCACCTCCCAGTGCGAGTGCACGCGCCGGACCGAACCATCGGGCAGCACGATGCGGTAGTGATGCTCGTAGCGGCCGGCGGCGCGGGTCGAGCCGAGGTAGGTCTCCGGGAGGCGGTCATCGGGGTGGATGCGCCGCGCCGCTTCGTCGAACGAGGGCGTGCCGTCGCCTTCCGGCAGGCCGAAGAAGTCGAACATGTGCCGGTCCCAGCGGCCCGTGCCGTCGGGGATCTCGCGTTCCCACACGGCCAGGCGGCCGATCTCCTGGGTCATGTCGAGCAACTCGGCCTGGCGCCGGGCCTCGTCGCCCAGGCGTGTGAGTTCGGTGGTGTCGTGCAGGCGCAGGAGCAGGGCGGCAGCAGGAAGCGGCGCCTCGTCGAGGGCCTGCAGCGTCAGCAGCGCGTGGCGAGGCGGTCCCCCGGCGGCATGCCAGCTGAGCGCCAGGTCATGGACGGGCGCGGTGCCTTGCAGCAGCCGCGGCCAGTCGAGGGGCGGGTCGAGCCCCTCGAGAAGCGAGCCGATCGGGGTGGGAGGGGCAGTGGCGACCTCCAGGCCGGTGGCCTGCCCGAAGGCGGCGTTGCCCCAGACGACGCGGCCCTCGGCGTCGAGCAGGGCGAGCGCATCGAGGCTCGCGTCCAGCACCGCTGCCCACCCTGCTGCAGGGCTGGGAGGCTGCGGCGGGGCCGGAGGGGGTGTCATGGCGGGGCAGTCTAGTCTTCCGGCCCGCCTCCGTGCTCGCGTTTTCCGGGGAGAAGTCCCTAGACGAACAAGCCTTGAGCGGGACGTCTCACTCGGTGGCGACCTGCAGCACCAGCTTGCCGAAGTTCTCGCCGCTGAAGAGCTTGAGCAGGGTCGACGGGAAGGCGTCGACGCCGCCGGTGACCACGTCTTCCTTGCTCTTCATCTTGCCGGCCTTGAGGTAGCCCGCCATCTCGGCGATGGCCACCGGGTAGCGGTCGAGGTAGTCGAACACCACCATGCCTTCCATGCGGGCGCGGTTGACCAGCAGCGAGAGGTAGTTCGCCGGGCCCTGCACCGGCGCGGTGTTGTTGTACTGGCTGATTGCGCCGCAGATCACGATGCGTGCGCCGCGGGTGATGCGGGTGAGCACGGTGTCGAGGATCTCGCCGCCGACGTTGTCGAAGTAGATGTCGACGCCCTTGGGGCAGTGCTCGCGCAGTTGCTCCTTGAGGTTGCCGGCCTTGTAGTCGATGCAGGCGTCGAAGCCCAGCTCCTTGACCACCCAGTCGCACTTGGCCGGGCCGCCGGCGATGCCGACCACGCGCAGGCCGCGGATCTTGGCGAGCTGGCCAACCGTCTGGCCCACCGCCCCGGCCGCGCCCGAGACCACGAGCGTCTCGCCGGCCTTGGGCTGGCCCACGTCGATCAGGCCGAAGTAGGCGGTCATGCCCGGCATGCCGAGCACGTTGAGCCATTGCGTGGCCGTGCCCACACGCAGGTCGATCTTCGCGAGGCCCGCGCGCTTGAACTCGCTCTCGGGCAGGCTGCAGTACTCCTGCACCCCCAGGCTCGCGTACACGTGGTCGCCCACCGCATAGGCCGGGTTCTTCGACGCCACCACCACGCCCACGCCGCCGGCGCGCATGACCTCGCCGATGCCGACCGGCGGGATGTAGCTCTTGCCCTCGTTCATCCAGCCGCGCATGGCCGGGTCGAGCGAGAGCACCAGGGTCTTGATCAGCACGCCGCCGGCGGGCGCATCACCGACCGGCTCCGTGGTGTGGTTCCAGTCCGAAGGCTTGGTGTTGCCCACAGGACGGGCGGCGAGGCGGACCTGGTGGTTGGTGAGGGACATGGCGGTCTCCGAGTGATGAGAGAGGAGGCGCAATGCTAGTGCGGCGGCGCGGCGATGGTGTCGCGCAGATGTCAGCCGGTCGTCTGGCGGACGGGCATGAAAAAACGCGGCCGAAGCCGCGTTTTCATGGAGGCGAGTGCCGTGCGATCAGCTGATCACGCGGATGTTCGCAGCCTGCAGGCCTTTCTGGCCTTGCTTGACTTCGAACTCGACGCGCTGGTTTTCCAGCAGGGTCTTGAAGCCCGAGCCCTGGATGTCACGGAAGTGGGCGAAGAGGTCTGCACCGCCTGCGTCCTGGGCGATGAAGCCATAGCCCTTGCTTTCGTTGAACCACTTCACGGTTCCGGTTTGAGTCGTCATGGACGATTCCTATCTTTCTTTGAACAAAGTTATTAATGCGCAGCACATGCTCCGCATGCAGAGACACTCAAGAAACGTACTCGGGGGGTTCTGACGGAACCGGACTGGAACCAGGCCGGCATTCGAAAAAATCACTCGCAACCACTGTCTTGCGTATACCTGTAGGCTGAATATACCTCGCAATGACGACCCTTTTGCCATGAAGCTCTCGGTTCTCGATCAATCCGTCTCACTTGCCGGCAGCACGGAGGACGCGGCCATCCGCGACACCCTCGCGCTGGCCGAGCATGTGGAAGCCCTCGGCTACCACCGCTTCTGGCTGAGCGAGCACCACAGCCTGCCCACCATCGTGGGCAGCGCGCCCGAGATCCTGATGGCGGCCATCGCGGCGCGCACGAGCCGCATCCGCATCGGCAGTGCCGGCGTGATGCTGCCGCACTACTCGGCGCTCAAGGTGAGCGAGCAGTTCCGCGTGCTGGAGGCGCTGGCGCCCGGGCGCATCGACCTCGGCGTGGGCCGTGCACCGGGCGGCGACATGCGCACGGCGCAGGCGCTCAACCCGCACACCTACGGCACGGCGGACCATTTCCCCGAGCAGATCCGCGAGCTGCAGGCGTGGACCGGCGGGCAGCCGCACCGCGGCATCGTCGCCCACCCGCGCGGGCCGCACGCGCCCGAGGTGTGGGTGCTTGGCAGCTCCGACTACGGTGCGCAGCTCGCCGCCCACATGGGGCTGCCGTATGCCTATGCGTATTTCTTCGTCGACGGGCAGGGCGTGGAGCAGGCGCTCGACCTGTACCGTCGGCTCTACCAGCCGAGCGAGCGCCACCCCGCGCCGCAGGCCACCATCTGCGTGTGGGCACTGGCGGCCGACACCGAAGAGGAAGCGATGCACCACGCCCTGAGCCGGGAGCGCTGGCGCCTGGACCGCGGCCGCGGCGTGCTCGGGCCGCTGCAGTCGCCCGACACGATCGCCGAGCGCGGCTACACGGTGGAGGAACTCGAGCGGGTGGTCGAGCCGATGCGCCGGCGGGCCTTCGTCGGCACGGCCGAACAGGTCACGCGCAAGCTCCAGGCGCTGGCCGCCGAACTGGCGCTCGACGAACTCGTGATCAACACCTGGGCGCACGACCCGGCGGTGCGGCGCAAGTCCTACGGCCTCTTGGCGCAGGCCTTTGGTTTGGCGGACACTCGCCGATAAACCATCACGAGAAGCCGCAGGCGAGGCCTTCCATGAGACTGATCGAATTCGAACTGCGCGGTGACTTCATCACGCTCGATGCGTTGCTGAAGGTCACCGGGCTGGCCCACAGCGGGGGCGCCGGCAAGGCGATGGTGGCCGATGGCAAGGTCGAGGTCGACGGCCAGACCGAGCTGCGCAAGACCTGCAAGATCCGCGCAGGGCAGGAGGTCAGCGTGATGGGCGCGCGCGTGCGCGTGCATGCGCCGACCATGCCGGCACCCTTCGACGGTGCCGAACGCCCCCATCTGCCGCACGCGCAAAAGCCCGACCGCCGGAGCTGAACTCCGGCGGCGGGCATCGCGTTGTCGCGCTGGGAAGCGTGGCGTCAGAAGCGGTAGACGGCGCCCACGCTGACGAGGTCGGACTTCGGTCCACCGAGCACGTCGAACTTGTAGCGCTCGTATTCGGCGCGCAGGCCGAGGTTCTGCGTCAGGTTGTACTGGATGCCCAGGCCGCCCTTCCACGAAGTGCCGTCGCGGTTCGTCTCGCCCGCGTCGACACGGCCCTGGAACACGCCGGCCTTCAGAAGACCCGTCCATTGCGGGGTGAAGGGCAGCTTCACCACGCCGTCGACGAAGCCGCCGTCGGCATCGAGCCCGCCGAAGTCGCCGAAGTTGATGTAGCCCAGTTCCACGCCGATGTGCGGCGTGAAGTCATAACCGATCAGGGCCTTGCCGCCAACCTTGGAGCTGTCGCCGATGTCGAAGTCGCCGCCTTTCCACTTCGATTGGCCGACGCTGCCGCCGACATAGAGACCCGTACCCGCGACCTGGGCCTGAGCCGCCGAGATCGCACAGACGCCCGCAACGCACGCCGCCAGAAGTTGCTTGTTCAAGTTCATTTGAGGTTTCCTTTCGTAGTCCTTCAACACGATGTCCCGTGAGTCATCGGTGGCGGAATGTTGGGCGACAGGACCACGAATGCAGATCGGACGAGCGTGCGGCTCATCGTCGGCCTCTACAGGGTTTGCCTGTAGGAGGGTGCCCACAGGGCGTGCGCGCCTCAGCGGCGTGGCGGGCGGCTCGCGCGGGCCTGTTCGCGCAGCATGAAGAGGTAGAGGCTTTCCACCTTCTCGCGCGCCCACGGGGTCTTGCGCAGGAAGCGCAGGCTCGACGGGATGCTGGGGTCGCTCGTGAAGCAGCGGATGTGGATCTGCGCGCCCAGACCCGGCCATCCGAAGTGCGCGACGAGCGCGTTCAGCATCTGCTCCAGCGTCACGCCGTGCAGCGGGTTGCGCGGCTGTGCCGGCGGCGCGTTCACGCTGTGCCGCCCGCGAGCCGCAGCAGCGTGCGGTCGAGCTGCGAGAGGGCCTGCATGAAGGCCGCATCGTCGCGCCCGAAGGCGAAGTCGACGAACTCGAAGCCCGGGCCGACGGTGGTGCCGACGTAGGCGTAGTCGCCCATCGGCGCGGCCGCCTGCCACCAGCCCGCGGGCACCACGTGGCGCGGCGCGGCCGTGGTGCTGGCGGGCGCGAGGGTCACCGTCTCGATGCGGTCGAGCGCGGGCGGCACGCACCACAGCGTGAGCGGGTCGCCTTCGAGCAGGTGCCAGGCTTCGTCGGAGTCCACGCGGTGCCAGGCGCTGAACTCGCCAGCCTGCAGCAGGAAGTCGATGCTCGTGAGTGCGCTGCGGCGCGGGCGCCCATCACGCGGGCTCACGCCTTGCGAGGAGCGGAAGAACTCCCGGTAGTGCCCCCCTTCGGGGTGCGGCTGCAGCCGTAGCTGCTCGATCAGGGCTTTCGCACGCATCGTGTTCAGGCCACGTACAGCAGCACGGCACAGTAGTGCGAGGCGGTGCCGCCCAGCACGAAGAGGTGCCACACGCCGTGCGCGTGTTTCCAGCGCTCGTCGTTGGCGTAGAACACGATGCCGATCGTGTAGAGCAGGCCGCCCGCCACCAGCCAGGCGAGGCCGGCGCCGGGCAGCTCGCGCACGAGTGGCACCACCGCCACGATGCCCATCCAGCCCATCGCCACGTAGAGCGGCACCGAGGGCACACGCTCGCGGCCGAGCCACAGCTCCTTGACGATGCCGACGAGGGCCAGACCCCACACCGTGCCGAACAGGGCCCAGCCCCAGGGCCCGCGCAAGGTGACCAGCGTGAAGGGCGTGTAGGTGCCGGCGATCAGCACGTAGATGGCGCAGTGGTCGAACTTGACGAGCACGCGCTTGGCCGCACCCTTGACACTGTGGTACAGGGTCGAGGCGCCGTAGAGCAGCACCATGCTCGCGGCAAAGATCGAGACGCTCACCACCTGCCATGCATCGCCGCGCAACGCGGCCTGCGCGATGAGCCAGGCCGAGCCGCCGACGGCGAGCAGCAGGCCCGCGAGGTGGCTGTAGCTGTTGAATCGTTCTCCGTGGTACATGAGGAAGCCTCGTGGTGCGAGGCTGCAATCTACCCCAAGGCTGGCATCATCTTGCCCATGACGCAGATGCTGACGCCTCCCTTCATCTCGGCGCGCGAGCTGGCCTTGACCTTGCGCAACACCGGCCATGCCGCCGTCAGCCCGGCCGGCCTGTGCGAGCTGGCCGGCGTGGCACTGGCCGACCTGCGGGCCCTCGCGCCGAGCTGGAACGAGCTCCCGCCCGACGCCTACCTGCGCGACGGCGGCCGTTACCGCCGCCGCCGCCACTCGTGCTTCGTGCTCGACGGCGAGGTGGTCACGCAGGCGCCGCACCGCGCGCACTGGCAGCCGGTGGAATACAACGCGCTGCACGGCGGCCTGGAGCGCTGGTTCGAGCCGATGGACCCGACCGTGGTCGCGAGCGACGCCTGGCCCCGCCTGCTGCGCGCGCTCGGCGCCACCTGCTCGGCGGTGAAAGGTGCACGCCCGTGGTTCGTGGAAGCGCACCAGTTCCGCATCGACACCACCGACGGCATCGGCCGGCCCACGCCCGAAGGTGCGCACCGCGACGGCGTAGACCTGGTGGCGGTGATCCTCGTCGAGCGCATCGGCATCAAGGGCGGCGAAACACGCGTCTTCGAGGCGCAGGGGCCGAGCGGCATCCGCTTCACCATGAGCGAGCCCTGGACGCTCCTGATGCTCGACGACGAGCGCGTGATCCACGAGAGCACGCCGATCCAGCCGCTCGAGCTCGGCGGGCACCGCGACACGCTGGTGCTGACCTTCCGCGCCGGCGGCTTCCAGGGGCCGGCCTGAGCTACTGCCCGATCGTCTTCTGCAGGAAGAGGATGGTCGCGTAGAACTGGTAGTCGGCGTTTTCCTTGCGGGCGAAGCCGTGGCCCTCGTTCTCGGCGCGCAGGTACCACACCGGGGTGCCGTTCGCACGCGCCTTGGCCACGATCTGCTCGGCCTCGGTGTAGGGCACGCGCGGGTCGTTGCGGCCCTGCACGACGAAGAGCGGCTTGGTGATGCGGTGCGCATTCGTGAGCGGCGAGATGCGTTCGAGGAAGGCGCGCATCGCCGGGTCGCGTTCGTCGCCGTATTCCACGCGGCGCAGGTCGCGCCGGTAGCTCTCGGTGTTCTGCAGGAAGGTCACGAAGTTGGAGATGCCCACGATGTCGATCGCGCCGGCGATGCGATCGCCGTAGTGCACGGCCACGGCCAGGCTCATGTAGCCGCCATAGCTGCCGCCGCTCACGACCACGCGCGTCGGGTCGAGGCCGGGCTGCGTGGCGATCCAGTCGAGCAGGGCGCCGATGTCCTTCACCGCATCCTCGCGCTTCCGGCCGTCGTCGAGCGCGAGAAAGCTCTTGCCGAAGCCGCTGGAGCCGCGCACGTTGGGCTGCAGGATCGCGATGCCCAGCTCGTTGACGAAGTAGTTGTAGCGCCCGAGGAAGCCGACGGTCGCCTGCGCCTCCGGCCCGCCGTGGATCAGCACCATCACTGGCCGCCGGCCGGTGAAGCGCGCCGGCGGCAGGTTGAGCAGGCCCGAGATGCTGCGCCCGTCGAAGCTCGTCCAGCGCACGATGCGCGGGTCGGGAAAGCCCGCCATGTCGACACCGGGCGGGGCGTAGGGGCGCGTCCATGGCTGCACACGCCCGCGTGAGTCGAGCGTGTGGAGCTGGCTCGGCCCCTTGGCGCTGTTGAGCGTGAAGGCAAGCTCGCCGCTCTGGCGGTGGAAACTCGCCGACCCGATGCTGCCCGGCGGGAGCGCCGGCCGCGGCAGGGCTTGCAGCGTGTCGCCGTCGAAGAGGTGCAGCTCGTCTCGGCCGTCGACGTTGAGCTGCGCGGCCACTCGCCGGCCGTCGTCGCTCACCGCCGCGCTGCTCACGTCCCACGGGATGTGCGCGCTCATGCGGGTGAGCGAGCGGTCGGCGAGGCGGTAGGCCATCAGCTCGCGGAATTCGCTGGCGCGGTCGCTGATGACGTAGAGGCCGGTGTCGCCGGGCAGGAAGCCGCTGGCGAAGTGCGTCGCACGCTCGGTGCTGCCGGGTGCGGGAAGCACCTGCGTCGTGGCGCCGGTGGCCAGGTCCATCAGCCACACCTGCGATTCGGCCGCCGAGAGGTAGCGGGTGAGGGCGAGCCGGCGCTCGTCGTGCGAGACGCCCGAGGCGTACCAGCCGCCGCCTTCGAGCACGGCGAGCGTGCGCGCCGCGCCGGGGTTCATCGGGTCGAGCAGGCGGAAGGTGGTGGTGACCTGCGGCCGCGTGCCGCCCTGCGCGCTCTTGTCGAGCGGCAGCGAGCTGACGACGAGGCGTGCACTGCGGCGCAGCCAGCCGCCGAAGTCGTGGCGTTCGGCGGGGTCGGTCAAGAGCGTGGTCTGGCGCGTGGCGAGGTCGAGCCGGTAGAGCTGGCCGGCCTCGCTGCCGCCGGCGCTGCGCTCGAACACGATGTAGTCGCCGCGCACGGGCTCGTAGCTCGCGGTGGAGACGGGGTCGGCCGCGTCGGTCAGGGGCTCCGGCGCCTGCAGCGCGCCCGCGAGCCGGAAGATCTGCGTGGTGTTGCCCTGGCGGTGCGACACCAGCATCTCGCGCCGCGTGGGGTGCCAGTCGGCGAAGCCGTGGCCGCGGAAGTCGGTGTACGTCGCCACCTTCGACACGAGCGCGGCAGGCACCGGAGGAATGCCCTGCACCACCAGGTTCGCGTTCGGTGCCAGCACTGCGGCGGGCGGTGCCGTGGTGCACCCCGCCACGGCGGCCAGCGTGGCGACGGCCACCAACGGGAACGACAGGCTCGATCTCTTCATGCGCGGCACACCTCCGGACGGGGCATTGTGGCGGGGGAGATAATCCCGTGTCCCTTCGCCGTACGAAAGTCTGCCGTGTCCGCTTTCCTGAGCCGTGTCGTGTCCGTGCTGCTGCGCCTGCTCCTCGTGGGCGTAGGCCTGGTGTTCGGGTTGATGGCGCTGCTGGCCGGGCTGGTGCTCGCGTTCTGGCTCGTCGTGTGGAGCGTGCTGCGCGGGCGCAAGCCGACGTTGCAGCGCTTCCGCATGAACCCGTCGCAACCCTTCGGTGGCATGCGCCGCCAGGCACCCGCGGGCGACGTGGTCGACATCGAGGCGCGCGAAGTGCCCGACGTGCCGCAGCAGATCCACCGCGACCGCGGTTGACGCGCCCACCCGCTGCGTGCAGACTTCGCGCCCTGCCGCCGCGCATCGGCCCCGATGCGCATCCGTCCACCCACATCGAGGAGACCACCATGACGCACGCTGACATTGCCCTCCTGTGGGTCGCCGCCACGCACGCTGCTGCCTGAGGCTTCTCGTCTCGATCGAGACCTGAGCCGTCGCCGCAGCCCCGCGCTGCTGCCG
This sequence comes from Rhizobacter sp., assembly GCA_036402415.1. Classification (GTDB taxonomy): domain Bacteria; phylum Pseudomonadota; class Gammaproteobacteria; order Burkholderiales; family Burkholderiaceae_C; genus Rhizobacter. The sequence continues at coordinate 11,526 of DASWSY010000206.1, forward strand.
ACGACCCTTCCATCCACCGCTGCCGCCCACGGCCCCTGGCCGTGCGCCGGCGTTCGTCCGCATTCCTGACGATGGAAGACACGACTCATCATGATCGACCTCGATGTCGAGCGCCTGCGCTCGATCGGCCTGACCCCGACCCTGGCCCAGGCGGCCCTGGCCATTTCCTCGAACCTTGAAGACTCCACCCGGCGCCTCGTGCGCGTGACCGAAGTGCACCGCGAGACGCTCGTCGTGCACGACGGCGCGCACGAACTGAGCGTGCGTCCCGCGCCGCGGCTCACGCGAGAGCTTGCGGAGAACGACACCGCGCTGGCGGTGGGCGACTGGGTCCTGCTCGCACCCGATGCGCACGGCGATCCCTGGGCCCACGAGCGCCTGGACCCGCTGACCCACATCGCCCGTCGCGACGCCGACGGCCGGCGGCATCCGGTCGTCAGCAACGTCGACACCGCGCTGCTCGTGATGGGCCTGGACGACGACTACAACCCGCGCCGGCTCGAGCGCTTCCTGACGCTGGTGCAGACGCAGGGCGTCACGCCGGTCGTCGTGCTGACCAAAGCCGACGTGGTGCCGCCCGAACGTGTACAGCAGGCGCTGGACGAGTTGCGTGAGCGCCTGTCGGCCACGGTCGAGCTGCTGGCGCTCGACGGGCGCGACCCAGCCAGTGCGAGCACGCTCGCGCCCTGGCTCGGCGCGGGGCAGACGCTCGTGCTGCTCGGGTCCTCGGGCGCGGGCAAGTCGACGCTGACCAATGCCTTGCTCGGCGCGCCGGTGCAGGACACCGGCGCCGTGCGCGAGCACGACAGCCGCGGCAAGCACACCACCACCTCGCGTTCGCTGCACCGGCTGCCCGGCGGCGCCTGCGTGATCGACACCCCCGGGGTGCGCACGCTGCGCCCCGACGTCGACGACGGCGCGCTCGACGCGGTGTTCGGCGACATCGCCGCGCTCGCACCACGTTGCCGCTTTCGCGATTGCCGCCACGGCGAAGAACCCGGATGCGCGGTGCGCGAAGGCGTGTCCGCCGATCGCCTGCGCAACTACCAGAAGCTGCAGCGTGAACTCAGGCGCGACACGCAAACGGCCCTGGAGCGGCAGGCACAACTGTCGCAGTGGAAGGCGCGGATGCGCGCCGGCCGCGAGCGCAGCAAGCACAAGAGAGGCGGCGGCTGACGCGCCGGCGCAGCCAGGCGCAGATCGAGCCACGCCCAAGGGACGGGTTTCCCGCCCCGCTGGGTGGCGCCCCCTTGGAGGCAGGAGCGAAGCGACTGGGGGGCCGTTCTAGGCGGGCTGGGTGCGCT